>JBJXGB010000055.1:0-5428 GCA_046152935.1 Cytophagales bacterium | reverse complement strand
TCCACTGGTAGCTTCTATCAATTTTGTTCCAGATTTTATTTCGCCTCTTTCAAGAGCGCCTTTGATCAATCCGTAGGCAGCTCGGTCTTTCACACTTCCACCAGGATTTTGTCCTTCCAGTTTTCCAAAAATTTTAACTTTAGGATTGGGATTGATTTTATTCAATTCTACCAAAGGCGTATTGCCAATGAAGTTTAATAACGTTGCCATAAATATTGGTTTAAAAACTAATCCCAAAATACTTTACTTCTGAGACTGACTTTTTAGTTTTGAATTTTCTCTTTGTTCTTTTCTCTTTATTCTAAATTCAATCTTAGCTGATTTTCACCTGTTCTTGGTGGTATATTTTTGTAAACGGAGGTATCGATTTTGTCAACCAAACATTTCCACCCACAATGCTATCATGACCAATAATGGTTTCTCCCCCTAAAATAGTAGCACCAGAATAAATAACTACATTATCTTCAATGGTTGGATGACGTTTTAGGGAAGCCATATCTTTACTTACACTTAATGCGCCAAGGGTTATGCCTTGATAAAGTTTCACATTTTTTCCCAAAATAGCCGTTTCGCCAATCACCGTTCCTGTACCATGGTCAATGTAAAAATATTCGCCTATTTGAGCGGAAGGGTGAATGTCAATTCCAGTTTTGGAATGGGCAAATTCTGTAATCAATCGAGGCAAAAGAGGCACATTCAGTTGGCAAAGTATATGTGCCAAACGGTAAAAAGCAATGGCATAAAATCCTGGATAAGCACGCACAACTTCATATTCACTTTTGGCGGCTGGGTCACCATCAAGAATCGCCTGCACATCAGTAGTAAGCAGTCGGTGAACTTCTGGCAGTTGTTGGATAAATTTTTTAGCTATATTTTCTGCTTTATCGGGCAAATGCGCTTGCATTGTCAATAAAATTGAAGCCAACTCACTTTGTAATTTCACAAATGCCTCATCCAATTCTGCTTCTGAATGGTAGTGCTTTTTTGTTTGTTCAGGAAAAAGCAATAGCAACACTTTTGTGATGATTCTTGACACCGAGCTAGTTGCAGGATATACTTCGGTGGAAATATGTTTCTTATAAAGGGTTTTGAGAAAATCTTGTGGCAGCATAAAATATAATGAGCAGGTGCAAAGTTCTATTTTTTCATTTGCACAACAAGAAAAAATAAAGGAGATTGAAAAAGTAATTTCATAGCTGCACTCTTATTTGCAGCTATGAAATTTAAAAGCTACTTTTTATCTTCTACAAATTCTAGTGAAGCTGAATTGATGCAATAACGCATTCCTGTTGGTTTGGGTCCATCTGGGAAAATATGGCCTAAATGTGAACCACATTTTTTGCACACAACTTCTATTCGCTCCATTCCGTAGCTCCCATCTTTTATCTCCTTCACTTTTGTTTTATCCAAGGCTTGGTAAAAACTAGGCCAGCCCGAACCCGAATCAAATTTAGTGTCTGAAGCAAAAAGCTGCTCGTGGCACACGGCACAAGTATAAACGCCATGACCTTTGTGGTTCCAATATTTACCAGTAAAAGCCCGTTCGGTGCCTTTGCCAATACAAACATTGTATTGCTCTGGCGAAAGTTTTTGTTTCAATTCCTGCTCCGAAAGTTTTACTTCGAATTCCTCTTTGGTTTTGTTTTCCATTTTAGATTTGTCTTTATTGGTTTGATTTTGTGAACAAGCCATCGTTGCAAAAAGCATCAAGGCTATAAAATTAATTTTAAGTATCATTTTTGTTATGTGAAATAAAGTGTCGCATCATTTTTATTCAACATTAAAGGTAGAACAATTAAAAGAATCTTTTTGTCTGATAAATGACAAAATATATATTGCTAAAAAAACTTTTGTTCTAATAAAATCATTAACTTTTGTCCGACAGAAACTTCAATTTTACAATTATATTTACACTATATTTTTAATATTGAGCTAAGATAATAATCATTTACACTCCTAAACATTAAAAACAGCAATGAGAAAAAAAATAGTAGCAGGCAATTGGAAAATGAACAAAAACTTCGAAGATGGCCTCAAATTGGCTGCTGAAGTAATCAATATAGCCGATGCTGAAGTTCCTGCTGATGTGCAACTGGTAGTTTGCACACCATTTATTCACTTAGCAGCCATTGCCAAATTGACTAGCTCAAGCAAAAGAGTAGCTACTGGTGCGCAAAATATGTACCAAAAAGAATCTGGTGCATATACTGGCGAAATTTCTGCTGAAATGATTACATCTATTGGCGTGAAGTATGTGATTCTTGGCCACAGCGAACGCAGAGAATATTTTGGAGAAACCAATGCACAATTGGCCGAAAAAGTAAATATCGCGCTTAAACATGGTCTGACGCCTTTGTTTTGCTGCGGAGAAACTTTATCGCAACGTGAAGCGGGCATTCATTTCGATTTTGTAAAGCAACAATTGACTGAAAGCCTATTTCATTTATCACCAGAAGAATATGCTAAAATTGTGATTGCGTACGAACCCATTTGGGCTATTGGCACTGGCGTAACAGCTACCTCTGCTCAAGCTCAGGAAATTCATTTAGAAATCAGAAAACATCTGGCTTCAAAGTACGGTGCTGTTGGCGAAAACACTTCTATTCTTTACGGTGGAAGTGCAAAACCATCCAATGCCAAAGAATTATTTGCTTGTCCTGATGTCGATGGCGGTTTGATCGGAGGCGCTTCTTTAGTAGCCCGAGATTTTATTGATATTGCGAAATCGTACTAGTAGTAAAAGCGTTAGAAAGGTTTGAAACCTTTATAACGCTATACCTACAAAATTGAAAGCTATGAAAACACACAAAGAAGCTATGCGTTACGTAGAAAACGCTAAAGAAATACTTTCTACAAAAGCCCAGAAAGAAGGAAAATCATATAATGACAAAAAATATGTGAGAATGGCAGGCAACACCCTATGGAATGGCGTGCTTGAAGCGCTGGACAATAAATTTCCGGAAATAAGAAAAGGAAAAGGAAGACCTGTCATCAGCAAGTACAAAGAAAGAGTTGCAAGCGAAAATTCCAAGATGGTAAGGAAGCTGGTAGATGCTTATGATACCTTACACTTGGCAATGGGCTACGATGGAAATTTAAGTTTTATTTTGGCGCAAGAAGGCATTGAAAATGCCATTGAGCTAATAAATTGGGCTGCTAAACAAGAGTAAACTTCGTTGAAATGAAATTATCCGTTTTTGTTTTTGTCTTATTTTTATCTACTTTTTCATTTGCACAACGCTTTACAGCTTGTCAGGTGTTTGGCAAAATATACGTGGTTTCCCAAAAAAATCTGGCAGATGCCAAAGTTTATATTGAAGAATCTGAAGGCTTAGCCGAATTGAATGTATTTCAACATGCTAATAAATTTTATGCCGATAAATCTGGGCAATGGTTTTTCACAAACGATAAGCGTGAAGCCAATTTCTGGGTGTATTTCGAGCCCGTGAAGGGCCATGCTGACTTTAGCATTTTTTATACCGACACAGAGAGTTTTGCAGGTTGCAAGCAGTGATATTTAATTCCTAACTTCCCGAAAGTTTTAAACTTTCGGGAAGTTGCTTCCTTTTTATTATCTTTATTCATGGAATTCATTCAGGTTGATATAACTGCACATGCAGACTTTTTAGAAGTGCTTATAGCCGAGCTATCAGATAGCAATTTTGATTCTTTTTGGGAAAAAGATGAAAATAGCTTTATCGCATACATAGAAAAGTCGCTTTTTGATGAACAATTATTTGTCGAATTGAAAAAAAAATATCCCGATTCGCAGCTGAGCTACCAGTTTGAAGGCATGGAAAGCAAAAATTGGAACGAAGAATGGGAGAAAAATTTTCAACCTATCGTAATTGCCGATAAATGCTACGTGCGAGCCACTTTTCACGAACCAAAACCTGAATATCCGCTCGAATTAGTGATCGTTCCTAAAATGTCGTTTGGAACAGGCCACCACGCCACCACCTCTATGATGATTGAAAACTTGCTTAGTTTAGACTTGCGAGATAAAAAAGTGATGGATGTGGGTACAGGAAGTGGAATATTAGCTATTGCTGCTTCAAAATTAGGCGCAAATCAAGTGTATGCATTTGATTTTGATGAATGGTCGGTCGAAAATTCGGTCGAAAATTTAGAACTCAATAATGTAACGAATGTTAAAATCGAAAGAGGAACGATCAATGAGCTTTTGCCTTTGCCAGGGTACGATATTATTTTGGCCAACATCACCCGAAATATCCTTTTGGAAGAAATAGGTTCGTATGTATCTTGTTTATTATCAGGAGGTTACCTAGTGATAAGTGGATTTTATAAAGAAGACATTTCAGCATTCGACCCGATCGGCAACCAATACAATTTACTTACAGAAAAGACACTCATTCGCGACAACTGGGCAAGTGTGATTTTTAAAAAAGGTTGATTGGAAAGAATATGGATAAAGAAGACAGAATCATAATTGAAAATGACTTGATTAAGTATCAAAAACGATTAATAAATCAAGTTGATGTTAGAGAAGAATATAAATCTTTAATTGAAGAATTGACGAGCCAAAGAGAATCAAATCCTTATGATGAATCATTAAAAGAAGAACTTTTGCACGCGTACATTGTTCAAGCTAAAAAAGAAGCAGATATTGAAAAATTAATTGAAACCATAAAAACACTAGAATGGCTACTTATATGAAAAAAGAAGTCGCTTTGATGACTCCCGAAAGATTCGCTGAAATTCAGGTAAGACTACGTGAACTAGAAAAGTTGATGGATGAAAATCAGGAATATATTCATTCGGGGCTGGAAGATTTAAAGCAAAAATTGAGAAAACATTTGGGCTGGGATTGATGCTAGCTCTAATTTTTAAATCTCGTATAAAACGAAAAAGCAATCGTTGGTTATCGCAGTATTAATTGATTCTCAATTGGCTTGCGCTCAATTTCGTTCCAAAAGTTCAAAATCAGGTAGTTTCGTGACTAAAAGCAATGCCTCCACGCATAATGCTTCTACTTTTACTTATAAAGTGAAAGAAGATTGAGTTAGGTCTAATTGTGAAAGAATAATGAAGTTGGTCATTAGGGAAACCATTTACAATTCATCTTTTAATTATGGCGAATTCGCCATAATTAAAAGGCAAGCAGCCCTAAACAGCTATAAAATTAGTGCGAAAGAATGGATACAAAAAACTAATGCA
This sequence comes from Cytophagales bacterium, assembly GCA_046152935.1. Lineage (GTDB taxonomy): Bacteria > Bacteroidota > Bacteroidia > Cytophagales > UBA9547 > CAZMFZ01. Next base: position 250 of record JBJXGB010000055.1, on the reverse strand, counting down.
ATAGAACTAAAAGCTACCATAGGACGATAACTGGAGCACTTATGCTTTAGCATTTTTGGAAATAAATAGAAAAAATACATTGGCTAAAAATCAAAAAATACATGTAAAAGGATTTGATATTGTTTTGTTTGAAAGTAATAATGAGGATTATATTTCCTTGACAGATATAGCAAGATACAAAGACCCTGACCATACAGATTCTATTATCCAGAACTGGATGAGGAATAGAAACACTGTTGAACTTTTGGGA
>JBJXGB010000141.1:0-12949 GCA_046152935.1 Cytophagales bacterium | reverse complement strand
TTTTCTGCTGTACGCTTCGACACTTTTATCAGGGTTATTATTTACCTTGTTGCTTGGGTCTTTGTAAATACCATGCAATATTAGTATCAGGATCAAAATATGTTTGTCAGCTAAAAGACAAAGCCCTATTATTTTAACTTTTTCAGATCCGGGATAAAGATTTTCTTTCTATCAAAGTCTAAAATGCCCTCTTCTTTAAACTGGCCAAGCAATGTGGACACAGTTTGCCTCGCCAATCCATTCAATGAGGCAATATCTTGATGCGTAAGATGGTTAGAAAGCGATATGTTGTTTTTTTCTTTTGTGTCAGAAACTGCCACTTGCTCTTTAAAAAAATCGATAAGCCTTTGGCGGGCATCTTTAAATATGATGCTGCTAAATCTGCGAGTAAGCGACAGCTGCTGCACACCTATTTTCTTGGTAAATCGAATGGCAAGCTCTGGTTTTTTGTGGAACATATCTTCCAAATTTTTGGAATTAAAATTGCAGAGCACTGTTTCATTGCTCATCGACATGGCAAATTCTCCTTGTCTTTTGGATGCTCCAAAGGTGATTTCACCAAACCAATCGCCTTTTTTCAGTATATCTAATATTATTTCATTGCCATCATCGTTGTACATCCCTATTTTGACAAACCCTTCTTTTATCGAATACACTTTGCGGTGGTCTTCTTCGGGCATGTACAAAAACTCATTTTTTTTGCACGACTTATAATTTGCAATCCATTCGAGCTCTGTGTAGTCTTGATCGGTAAGTTGTTCAAAAAGTTGGTTGCTGCGTATGTACCAATATTTAGACTGCGGTGCTGTAGAATTCATCTGTAATAAAATTGTGTTCTAAAATTAATGAAATTCTTAATGCAAATGCCTTTTGTTCACTAAAAAATAATATTAAAGACTTGAACGCAGCCATTTTGCTCGATTTTACGTCTTCACTTACGTCTAACTACGTAGCATTCCAATGAAATAGAAAACTATTTCCTATGCTGCAAAACGTTTGCGTCACTAGCTGTCAGATTTGATTTGAGCAGAACTTATTTTGCAATAATGAGCATAAATAGTACAAGCATTTTAGGTCGATATATTAAATTTTGTTTCTATATTTGCAAAAAACAAAATAACAGTTTTCATTGAAAGTGCCTAAAATAACCATCAAACCATTCGTCAACAAAAATCTAACGCCTTTAGAGGCTTCAAGCAAATACCCTTTGTATTTCCAGATTACGTTTCAAAGGCGAAATACACAAGTAAAAAGTCATTTCAACACTTTTTTAGAAACTGTAGAAGGTATAAGAGGCGATGAATTTGATATTCTCAAATTTGAAATGGAAATTTTGGAGAAAACAGTATTTCACGAGTATAAAAAAGCTGGAAAAGCATTTACACTTCATGGCATTAAAGAAAAGTATGAGCTCAATATTTTGTCTTTGACTGATGTATTTGAAGGTCATTTAAAGAAAAAACTATTGAAAGCCATCAAATATTGCCATTCTGAATTTTTGCCAATCATAAAATTTGACGGCTTTGAAGTCACTTTCACCTTGCTTTTCAAAGCCTCTAAATTACTGATCGACAATTTCACAAAAACACTCCCATCTGATTTTAAAGAGGAAATTGAAGCGTATCAAAACTTTGTACTAATCAACAAAACCAAGTTAAAATCGTGCGAATATGCGTGCGTCATAGATTGGCAGCAGTTTGAATACCAAACGGAACTTAAAAACAGTTTTGCTAAAATATTTCCAGAAAAAATCGCTTTGGGAGAAAAAAATATAGCTATTTTGAATGGCATAGTTGAAGAAAGATTAAAATTTTTGTAAATCGTCTTAGAAAACTTCCCTAAATATGAAAAAACGTATATCTTCTGTTCAAAATGTGGTAAAAAAACTTAGTATGCCTATTCAGCAGTTTTTTGCTGCGGCAGAATTGAGCGGAATGCTATTGTTGGCAGTAACTATTATCGCCATGACTTTAGCTAATAGTGCGGTTGGAGAAGACTTTTTAAACTTTTGGCACACAGAATTTGAGTTTCATGTGGGCGGTTTTAAAATGGTGATGGATTTGCACATTTTAATCAATGATGTGTTGATGACATTGTTTTTTGTAATGGTAGGCGGGGAAATAAAGCGAGAAATGCAAGAAGGAGCACTTTCGAGTAGAGAAAAAGCCATTTTGCCAATTGTTGCGGCATTTGGAGGAATGTTATTTCCAGCACTAATATTTTTGGTATTTAATTACAACCAACCTACTGCAAGTGGATGGGGCATACCTACAGCTACAGATATTGCTTTTTCGCTCACTATTATCTCACTTTTAGGTAAAAAGGTACCTTTTAGCTTGAAAATATTTTTGCTGGCTTTGGCCATTGCCGATGATTTGGGAGCTATTGTGATCATTGCATTTTTCTACTCCAATACGCTCGATTTTTACTATTTATTTGGAGGTTTTGCGGTTATCGGCATCTTAGTAATGTTAAATAAAACCGATGTCACAAACTTGCTTGTGTATTCACTATTTGGCATTATTTTATGGTATTTTTTCTACATGGCTGGCATACATCCGGCCATTGCTGGGGTAGTTTTGGCATTTGCCATACCATTTCGACTTAGCGATTGGGAAAATGTATTTCATGAAAAAATGATTACTGTGCGAGAATGTTTTCACGCCCTCGAAAACCCTAAAAACACCGATAAATTAGTACGAGGCGAGCTTATCGAAAAAATGCAAATCGCAAGCACAGAGATGGAATCGCCATTGCACAATGCTTTGATTGCCATTCATCCCATTTCTAGTTACGTCATTATGCCATTATTTGCAATAGCCAATGCTGGCGTCATGATTAATACAGATGCCCTTTCCAACATATTTTCACCAGTATCGCTTGGCATATTGTGTGGGCTAATGTTGGGAAAATCGACTGGAATCTGGCTCACCACTTGGCTTGCCGTAAAACTCAAATGGGCGCAAATACCAGACGATCTTAATATGAAATATATTTATGGAATGGCTTGGGTTGCTGGAATTGGATTCACAATGTCGATGTTTGTGACAGGTTTGGCATTCAAAAGCATTCCCAACAGCGACAGCTATATCGAAACAGCGAAGATTGCAATACTTTTGGCCTCTACGCTTTCAGGGCTTATCGGTTATGTAATTTTGAGCTTGGTAGATAAAGTGGCGAAAAAAAAATGATCGGTGAGTAGTAATTTGCAATGTTGTTTTACACGAAGACAAATACGTGCCCTTTCACCGTAGCAAAAGCCAATAAATAACGATTTTCTAGTAAAACACTCTGCCCGTTTTATACTTTTTAGGCCTTGGTAATGTTTGATGACATGAGCAGTATAGCCCCAAAAATAGTTGATGCTAAAAAAATAGTGCTATTTTTTTGCATCAACCTACTTTCATACTCCTTTTTTCTGTTGAAGGACATTCTCTAAGGATTGGTTTCACCAAAAAATTGCTTTTCTCAATAAATCTATTAGGTAGAGTAGTAAAATTAATATGAAATAATACCAAAATAAGATTCTGACACTCCAGATGATAGTATGAAAATCCTGCACATTTAAACTTATAAATGACAAAAAAAATAGATGAAAATGTGTGATCGAAACGCTAGTTTATGCAAGTTAATAGATTACCTTTTATCACATGATAGAGCCTTTCTGTCAGACTAAACCTTAGCTTTATCGAATGTAACAGTCCATTTTCGCTTCAATTCCGTTATTTTGCATCCACTCATAAACAACTATCACATTGAATAATAAATTTACAATTCTAAATAAAATCCTTTTTCCTTCACTAGTTATTCCATTTATTGCTTTCGCAGTGCTCACTATTTATTCTATTTATTTTAGTGCCAAAAGCATGAGGGACATAAGAGTTTCTTATGCCTCTACAATGGCCTTGAATGTAATGGACAAAATAGACAGAAATTATTACGAGCGATTTGGCGATGTACAGGCATTTGCCTACAACCCAGCTACTTTAGCTGCACTGCAAAACCCAAGTACAATACCAGTGCTTACCGATTTTATGAATACAATGGCAAGCTATTACGTTCTGTATGATTTGCTACTGGTAGTGAATGAAAATGGTGAAGTGGTTGCATTCAACACGAAAGACAAAACTGGGAATTACATTAACTCAGAAGAAATATTGAGAAACAAAAACTTCGCAAAAGAAGACTGGTTTCTGAAAGCAAAAGGCAAACCTGCAGGTGGTGCTTGGTATTCTGGGTTTGAAGCGAACGAACAGGTAGCGTCAATAAAAAACGATAATCCGAAGGGATATGGGGTAGCATTTTCGGCACCCATCATGGATAAAGAAGGAAATTTCAAAGGCGTTTGGTACAATTTTTCGAGCTGGAAAGAAATTACTCAAAAAATCAGGCAAGAAGCCACTTCGGAGCTAGTAAAATCTTATCCTGGTGCTGAAATCATAATAACAGACAGAGACAACACAGTAATTGATGCGGACGAATACTCAAAAAATAGCATTTTAAGTGTTTTTGAAGAAAAAAACCGACAAGAAGGGCATATAATAGAGTCTTTTGCTGGCAAAGGGGCTTATACTTTCAAAGGAAATAATTGGAAAGCAATTGTAATTGTAAACCATACAAATTCTATTTTAGATGTTATAAGTCGTCATTTGGTGTTGATCTTGATAACCATTATTTCTTTGGCCTTGTCCGCTTTTGTAATTTATTATGTTACCAAATCCATTTCAAACAAGCTTATTTCTATTAAAAATAGCATTGGTTTGCTTTCTGAAGGCGATTTGAACTTCGTAAATACTACTGGTGAAAAGGAAATTGAAGAAATGAAGCTTTCTATCAATACGTTGGTAGAAAAATTAAAGGAAAAATCGGCTTTTGCAGAAAAAATAGGTAATGGCGAGTTGCAAACTGCCTACTCTGCTTCGAGCGACCAAGATATTTTAGGCAAATCCCTACTTTCAATGAGAGCTAATTTATTTACCAATTTTGAGGCAGAACAGAAAAGAAACTGGGTAAATACTGGCTTAAATCAGCTAGCAGAGATTTTGAGAGAAAGCACAGAAGTAAATATTTTGTGCGACAAAGTTTTGAGTTCATTGATTAAATACACAAATAGTTTGCAAGGAGCCATATATCTTGTTGATGATCTAGCTGATAATCAACAACTTACGATGGTAGCCTGTTATGCCTTTGAAAGAAAAAAATACCTAAATAGCAGTGTGCTAGTAGGTGAAGGCTTGATCGGTCAAGCGTATTTAGAGAGCGAAACCACGTATCTGTCCGAAATTCCAGCATCGCTCACCATTAGCTCTGGCATAGGCGCTGCAAGTCCAAATTATATGCTAATAGTGCCGCTTTCGGTAAATGACGAAACCAATGGTGTATTGCAATTGGCAACATTCACTAAAATTGAAGTGCATGTAATCGATTTTGTTGAAAAAATAGCCCAAAGCCTGTCGTTGGCGATAAAAAATTCAAAAATAAATGAACGAACGAACAGGCTTTTGCAAGAGTCGCAGCAGCAAACCGAACAAATGAAATCGCAAGAAGAAGAGATAAGGCAGAATATGGAAGAGCTGGCAGCTACACAGGAAGAGATGGTAAGGAAATCGGAAGAGCTGGAAAAACTCAATAATGCCGAATCCAATAGTATTTTGCAAGGTATAAATGCTACAATGGCAACGATCGAATTTACGCCAGATGGACATATTCTTGCCGCAAATGAAAATTTCTTGAAATCGTTCAAATATTCAATTGAAGAAATAAAAAACAAACATCATAAAATGTTTGTGCCTTCAGAAATTATATCATCTGAAGACTATAAAACTTTTTGGAACAAATTGGCGGCTGGCGAAGCTTTAAATGGCGTCTACAAAAGAATGGATTCGACAGGCAGTACAATTTGGCTCAATGGCATTTACACTCCAATTTTAGATGCTGCAGGAAAAGTAATGAAAGTGATGAAGTTTGCAACTAATATTACAGATACTCAAAACCAAGTAGCCGAAACACGATCGATGATCGAAGGCATGAATAAAACTATGGCAATCATTGAATTTTCGCCAACTGGCATAATATTAAAAGCGAATGAGCAGTGGCTAAAAATCGTAAATTATAGCCTCGATGACATTGTAGGGAAACACCACGTTATTTTTGCACCAAAAGAAATTGCTGAATCTGCAGAATATAAAGCTTTTTGGGCAAATTTGGCCAAAGGTAAAACCAACAGTGGTCTTTTCAAACGAAAAGACGCCAATGGAAAAGAAATATGGCTCAACGCTGTTTACACTCCTATTTTAGATGCAAATGGAGTAGTGACGAAAGTGTCTAAATTTGCCACTTTAGCGGTGAAAAATTAGGGAAAGCATACAAAAAAGATGCGATCAAATCTGTTTTTTAAATGTAAAAAATGCCAAAAGTCTTGGTTCATCCAATTTCACGTTGCCGAAAGTTTCAAACTTTCGGCAACGTGGCAAAAAATACTATATTTGTCCCCAAATAAGTTATTGATAATTGGATGGAGAATAAGAAAAAGCCTGTCATTGGTATCACATTAGGCGATTTTAATGGCGTAGGTCCAGAGCTAATACTTAAAATTTGCAACGATTCGGCCATCGCAAAAATTTGTACACCTATTATTTATGGTTCTACCAAAATATTCAATAAATACAGAAAACTGCTCAATAGCGATGAATTTCACTTTTATCATATCAAAGAAGCCAATCAATCTGCCAATAATAAAATAAATATCATCCATTGCTGGGAAGAAGATTTTGAAATTGAACCTGGAAAAGTAACTGAAAATGCAGGTAAATGTGCTTACTTATCGCTAAAAGCTGCTACAAATGATGTTAAAAAAGGACATTTAGATGCCTTGGTCACCGCACCCATCAATAAGCACAATATCAAAAATGCCGAATTCAATTTTATTGGCCATACAGAATATTTGCAACAGCAATTTGAAACAAAAGATGTGTTGATGTTTATGGTAAGTGAAGATTTGAAAGTAGCAGTAGCCTCAATGCACGTTGCTTTGGCAGATGTAACCAAAGACATTACCAAAGAAAAATTGCAATCAAAACTTGATCTTATCATTCATTCTCTGAAAAAAGATTTTGGCATTTCAAAGCCAAAAATTGCCATTTTGGGCCTCAATCCACACGCTGGCGAAGACGGCTCGATTGGCAAGGAAGAAATCGAAATCGTAAAGCCACTAATTGCCGAGATGAAGCACAAAGGCAATTTGGTGTTTGGTCCATATCCGGCCGATGGCTTTTTTGCCGCAGAAAGCTACAAGAAATACGATGCTGTTTTGGCCATGTACCACGACCAGGGCCTTATTCCATTCAAAATGTTGGCGTTTGAAAATGGAGTAAATTTCACAGCTGGCTTAAAAATAGTGCGTACATCGCCCGACCACGGCACAGCGTACAATATTGCCGGGCGGGGCACTGCCGATGAAAGTTCGTTCAGAGCTGCAATTTACATGGCATGCGATATTTTGAAGAATCGAGCAGAATCAATTGCAAAATCTTAGATTCCCGCTTATGCAAATTTTCTATTCTACCCAAATCACCGAGAACCAAATACACATTTCGGGCGATGAATTCAACCATTGTAAAAATGTGTTGCGGATGAAAATTGGAGAAGAAGTAAATGTAGCTGATGGCAAAGGCAATGTGTACCATGCCAAAATCGGAAATTTCACCAAAGAAAAAGCCGAGTTGCAAATTATCAGCAAAAGTGAACAAGATTTAACCAACAATAATTACACGCTGCACATTGTCATTGCTCCCACCAAAAATATCGAGCGGATGGAATGGTTTGTAGAAAAAGCGGTAGAGATTGGCATAAATGAAATCAGCTTCATTATCACCAAGCGCACTGAAAGAAAACTCATAAATACAGAAAGGCTAGAAAAAATTGCAGTTTCTGCCATGAAACAATCTGGCAGAGCATGGCTGCCAATTATCAATCCTATGCAGCCGTTTGATAAATATATTACCAATACTAAAAATAAAAATGTAAAGTTGGTAGCACATTTGATCGAAGGCGAAAAAAGAGTGCTTTTGACAGATATTGCCTCCAAAACTGACAGTAAAAATAAACATTTTGAACTATTGATAGGCCCAGAAGGCGATTTTACAACCGATGAAGTGCAAATGGCACTTAGTAGCGGCTTTTCGGCAGTTAGCTTGGGCAATGCCAGACTGCGAACAGAAACAGCCGCCATTATGGGCTGTGCTACTTTTGCAATGATATTAAATTCTTGAATTCATTTATTATTCCAATAGAATGAAATATTTATTTCTCAAAACACAAATATTTTTACTTTTCTGCTGCTTTTTGTGTTATTCACAACCACCTACCCTAAAAATTGCCAAACTTAAATACAATGGCGGTGGCGATTGGTATGCCAACAAAACATCGCTCCCAAATCTTATTGCCTATTGTAACAAGACTTTGAAAACCAACTTAAACCCCGAAGAAGAAATAGTAGAAGTAGCCAGCAAAGAAATATTCTCCTACCCTTTTGTGCACATGACTGGGCATGGAAATGTATCTTTTTCATACACAGAGGCTCAAAATCTACGCAATTATCTGTTATCTGGCGGTTTTTTGCATATCGATGATAATTATGGAATGGATAAATTTGTGAGGGTAGAAATGAAAAAAGTATTTCCCGAATTATCTTTTATTGAATTGCCTTTCGACCATCCTATTTTTCACCAAAAATACGATTTCAACAACGGCTTGCCTAAAATTCACGAGCACGATGGCAAATCGCCTCAAGGCTTTGGCCTTATTTGGCAAGGAAAATTAGTTTGTTTTTACAGCTACGAATGCGATTTGGGCAATGGTTGGGAAGATCAAAACATTTATAACGACCCAGAAGAAACACGCCTAAAAGCCCTAAAAATGGGCGCAAACATAGTTTCATATTCTTTTGGAAATCCATAATGAACGAAACGCAAGTATTGTTTTGTTGATATATATAGTTGGAGCATGGCAAAAAAAATCGTAAATTTGTGCTAATTTATGTGAGTTTGCTAAAACATTGGCTTGAACAATGCGTTCGGTTTTATATTGATTTTAACTTAAATACAACGAAGTGACTGCAATCCTGATTTTCTTTTTCGCACATTGGTACCTTTCTTTATTTGGACAAACGTTCTTTTTGCATCGTTACATGGCGCACAAAATGTTCACGATGAGTCCTTTTTGGGAAAAATTCTTTTATATGTTTCAATATTTAATGCAAGGTTCATCCTATTTATCGCCTCGTGCGTATGCAATTCTACACAGAATGCACCACTCATACAGCGATACAGAAAGAGACCCACATTCGCCACACCACTCAAAAAATGTGTTTTTGATGATGTGGAAAACAAAAAACATATATTCAGAATATTTGAATGAGGTTCGTGAACCAGAACCAAGATTTGTAAAAGATTTGCCTAACTGGAATTTTATCGAAAGATTAGGCGATTTTTGGCCGTTGAGAATTGTGTTTGGCACCGCTTATACGCTTTTCTATATGCATTTTGTACCAGAAGGTATGTGGTATTTGTATTTGTTATTGCCAATCCATTATTTGATGGGTCCGATCCACGGAGCTATCGTAAATTGGAGTGGTCACGTACATGGTTATCAAAACCACGATGCAAATGACAAATCTAAAAATACTTTGATGTGGGATTTTCTGTGCATGGGCGAATTATTTCAAAACAACCACCACATGTTTCCTAAAAAAGTGAATATGGCCGATAAATGGTTTGAATTAGATCCAACGTACCAAGTAATTCGTTTTTTGAATTTTGTAAAGATTGTGAAATTACAGCCCGTGAAGATAGCATCAGAATACGGAGTTGGAACTTTCTAAAATTTTGTGCTGAATATTTCACTGTAAATAAAAGCTTTTTTAATTTCCGATTTTGATCTTAATCCTTTTAAAATCGGATGATTGTCAGCAGGTTTTTTGATTTCATAAGAGCGGTTCTCAACAGCCGCTTTTTTGTTTTTAGGAATTTGATAGGCTTTTATTTCTGTGTTTTCTACCAGTGGCTTTTGGTCTGGATTCTCGTAGCTTACTATTTTACTGTCTGTAAAAACAGGGTGAACAACCGTTTCGCCATATCCTTCAAAAAAAACAGTTTCTTTCTTAGCATCGTATTTTTCAACTTTTACGGTTTCATAGGTTTGCTTTTCAGCTTTTTCAATTGATTTTTCAGCTGCTTCCTTGGCAGATTTTTGCCTGGCTTGCAAAAATCTAAATACCTGATATGCAATAGCTATGGCTGCGTAGATGTATATATTATTCATTGGTAATAATTTATTTTCTGAATTTTTTTTTGTGCCGTTCAAAATCTGTCATTTCCACTATCTTAATAACGATCTAAAATCATTACACACCCTAAATTTACTCAATTATTTTCTTATCAAATCTTCAATTTCCGAAATGGTAGAAATATTAACTTCGCCATGTATATAGTGTTTCAAAACCGATGCAGCAGTTGCAAAATTTACTACTTCCTGCAAATCATCTTCGAAATGTATCATGCCATGTATCAATCCAGCCATAAAAGCATCGCCAGTGCCCACTTTGTCTAATATTTTTGGCATATCGTACACAGATGCCAAATACAATTCCCCACCTTTTTTAGAAAAAATCATGCCCTGCATCTGGTGATGATCTGCATTCTTAATCCACTTTAAGGTAGTACTAAACAATTGCGTTTTGGGAAATCTTTTTAGCATCTGCTCTGCAATAGAAATCATATCCGTCTCTAGCAATTCGCCTTTTGTAGAAGATTTATCTTCAGGCACAATACCAAATATTTTTTCTGGAGCATCTATTCCACCAAAAATAATATCACAATGTTTGAGCATATCTGGCATTACTTCACTTGGCTGCGTGCCGTATTGCCACAGTTTTTCTCTAAAATTCAAATCGACCGATATGCGAATTCCCTTCTTTTCTGCCACTTCTATGGCTTCTAGGCAAGTATCGGCTGCCGATTGCGAAATAGCGGGAGTAATGCCCGACCAATGAAACCAAGTGGTATTTTCTAGTGCTTTGTCCCAATCTACCATACCTGGTTTTATTTCTGCCATGGCCGATTCTGCCCTATCGTATATCTCTTTGGCTACTCGATGCCCAGCTCCATTTTCCAAAAAATATACACCAAGCCTCGTACCACCTTTCAAAATATTGTCTATCTCAACCTTATACTTAATTAAAGTTTGCAACACAGCTTCCGACAATTCATTTTCCGGCAGGCGAGTAATTAACTGTACTTTATGTCCAAAATGAGCCAAGGAAGCCGAAACATTAGCCTCTGAGCCGCCATAAACTGCCTCAAATGCCGATGTTTGAGTTATGCGAAATGAATTGGGCGTTGTCAGTCGAAGCAATATTTCTCCAAAAGTTGTAATCATGCTTTTAAGTTTTGTTGTAATTTATAAATATTCTAGCTGTTAATCTCTTTCGTAACCTTCCAATTCCTCTTCCCAACTTTCTTGGTGTAGATTTTCGAAATACTGTATTTCAATTTCCTTCGGGTCGATACTTGCCGTTTTAAAATAATTTACTTTCGAATTGATAAGTATTGCTGCTTTCGACTGAAATACCTGAAACATTGTCCACACCATCAAATCACCATACGTATCTACATCCGGTATTGACTCTTGAATGGTATCCCATTTTTTTTCTAGCTTCTTGGAATAAAAATTATCTTCGGTGTAACGCTCACCTCCGTCCGTAGTAGTTGCATCTTCAAAATTGATATTTGCTCCCCAAAGTGGCAATATTCTTTCATAAATTTCTCCAAATTTCATTTTCGAGATTCTTTTTAGTGCGGTTTTAACAAATGTGAATTTGATTTCCCTAATTTAGATTTTATTTGTCGGTAAATAAAAATTGTGAGCCATTCAATTATGAATCTACATATTTCGATCATCCAAACAAAGCTTTTTTGGGAAGATATCGATGCAAATTTGGCTATGCTGGAAGAAAAAATATGGCAAGTTGAAGCAAATACCGATCTCATACTGCTGCCAGAGATGTTTTCAACTGGGTTCACAAACAAAGCACCATTATTTGCCGAACCAATGAATGGGAAAACATTTAAATGGATGAAACAACAAGCCGCCCAAACGACCGCAGCAATTGTTGGGAGCTATATCGTGAGGGCCGATACTTTCTATTACAATCGATTGATCTGGATGCAGCCAGATGGCAAATATTTCACGTACGACAAACGACATACTTTCTCTTTATCAGGTGAAGACAAAGTATATATGGCTGGTAATCAAAGGCTTATCGTAAATTGGCGAGGTTGGAAAATTTGCCCAATGATTTGTTACGATTTACGATTCCCTATTTGGAGCAGAAATAAAATTGTGGATCAAATATACGAGTACGATTTACTGCTTTTCGTTGCCAATTGGCCAGATTCGAGAAATGCAGCTTGGGAAACACTGTTAAAAGCAAGGGCAATTGAAAATTCTTGCTTTTGTGCAGGAGCAAATATTGTTGGCAAAGACGGAAATGGGTTGCAGTACATAGGCAACTCTTCCATTTACAATCCCTTAGTCGAAAATATGTTGACTACGAATAGTGAGGACAACATTTTCAGCACTACAATTTCTAAAGTTGAATTAGACATCTACAGAAAAAAATACCCTTTTCTAGAGGATGGTGATGGGTTTGAGTTAAAAAAAGTCTGTTAAATTAACATTTATTTTTTCAAAAACTTCTCTGTTTTGTTATCAATGTTTAGATAATAAACGCCTTCAGAAAGTGTCTCGCATACTATTTCTTTACCTTTGCCTTTCATCAACGGATTGCCGTATCCATCAATAATTTCATAATCGGCATCGCGCGAAAGGTATATCTTGTTTGCGACTCTTTTTGGGAAAAAGGTCACCTCTGGCAACGTGGCCATGTATT
>JBJXGB010000138.1:0-4719 GCA_046152935.1 Cytophagales bacterium | reverse complement strand
GTTTCTGGAGCCAAAACTTTGGTGATGACGTTATTCAAGGTAAATGACGATATTACCAAAGAATTGATGATTGTGTTTTACAAAAGATGGCTGGAGACAGGCGAACTCAGAAAATCATTTACAGAGGCCAAAAAACAAATTAAATTGAAATACAAATACCCTGTGTATTGGGGAAGTTTTGTGATGGTGGGATTGGAATAGAATTGGGACGAGAACTAAGAACATAGAATATAGAATAAAGATTGAAAGAACAAAGAACAAATGCAGCTTTGAAATTTAGTTTGGTGGAAAACACCATCAAGGGCAAAGATTGGAAATAATAATCTAAAGGAGATATGAATTATTTAGTGATATATGAGAAGGCGGAAGATGGCACTATTTGGGGCAGAGTTCCAGATTTGGAAGGTTGCTATACCTCTGGACACACCCTGGATGAAGCCAAAGTAAACATAAATGAAGCCATACATTTACACTTAGATATTATGAATGAAGATGGAATTATGCTTCCTGAGCCAAAGTATTTAGAAGCAGAGTTGGTAAGTATATAAAACTATCTGAATTTATGTTTTCAAGATTAAAAACGCTTGTTGGTGAAAAACACCAACAAAGGCAAAAGAGACAAAAAACAAAGAATTAATTAAATAATAACCATGAAAACAACAATTACAAAATTTACTATCGTGGCACTGTTGGCTTGCCAATCTTTTTTGAGTTTTGGGCAAGTACCTACTATTACTGGCTTTGGAAAAGTAACCACCTTGGTTGGTTTTACAAAAGTTGCATTTGGAGATTGTGATGCTTATGGACTTAATGGTTCTAATTTGATAACCATTTCAGGGGACAATTTCATTGGCGTGACTACAGTTGCTAACCTAAAATTGAATAATAATATCATTACAAGTTTTACAGTACTTGGTGCAACCTTAATACAATTCACAATTCCTGACATATCAAATACAAAATTTTCGGGACAAATAAGCATTGATTACACAGATAACCTATCTAATTTTGGTACAACCACATCATTAGAATTGCTGACAGTAGTAGGCTGTCCTTCTAGCATTCCTTCCGTTGGTGTGATTGGAGGGAGTTTAGTTATTAATGGTTATGATTTAAGTGATGTGCATCTATTTCGAATTTCTGGACCCACTTTTACTTCATCGGGTAGTGTTTTTTACAATCAATTCACAAATCAATCTTTTATACCAATTAGTAACCAATTTGTTCAAGCCGACCTCGTTTTGATTGAATATTTTCAAAAAGGTGTGCCATTGAGCGCCTTTGAATTTGTTGATGTATTTCTTACTCAAGATATTAACCAAATCACCATCGACAACATCTCACCACTTACCGTTACGGGTGGCGGGACGATTACGCTGGCAGGTTTTAACCTGAATTCCTTTGTAAGCTCAGTGGTGATTGGAGAAAGTATTGTACCAGTAAATGGCTACACCCCTGATTTCAATAATATCTCTGCTACTTATACTTTACCCTACCTCTATAGCACCCAACCGCTTGTCGGACCATTGATCATAAACAACTCAGCCATTTCATCTGAATTCCTCACCGTATTGCCCAATGCCTTGCCCTCCATTACGGGCTTTAGTGTAAATGAAGCCTACCCTACTGAAGAAATACGTATTGATGGTGTTAATTTGGAGGAGTTTGGTAATTCTTGGAAATTAAAATTTCCTACTACAGAACTGGAAAATTTTGTAAATACTGGTTTCGTTAATAATGGAATTCTACTTGTAGTTGAAGTACCAGGCAATGGAACGATTTCAAATAGCGGAAATATATCTATTGTCGGTTACAATACCAATGAATTAATATCAGAGTCTGCAACTCCTTTTACAATAAAGGTTTATGATTTTACGATTTTGGGTCTAAGCTCTCCATCAGGAAAAGCTGGCGATGTGATCACTGTTTTTGGTCAAAATTTCGTACCATCGATGCTTTTTTATTTAGATAATGACATTGAGTTTTTTGCGCCTACTTACATCAGCAGTTCGGCCTTTGCGATCACGGTTCCCCCCAACGTGCCCAACGGCCCCAATTCAGTTATTGCCTTTTCTTCGAATGGACAGTACACTACTGATTTCCAAGGTGCTTTTTCGATTGATGCCCCTTTCATTACAAGCGTTTCGCCACAAAGTGTGCCTATGGGTGGCTCAGTAACTGTTTTTGGCAATAATTTTGATTTGATTGGTCAGCCGTTACCACCGTTTTTTTTATCAGAACAATTTTTTGGCCGAGCTTCTAATCCAGCCTATACGGTGGTATCTGACACGGAGATTAGAATTGACAACATTGGTGACATTTTTGCAGTTGGAGATGTGATAACAATAAACTTAAACAACACTGCCTATGGAGAATTACAAGATGTAATCACCGTCCTTGATCCACCATTGGCTACCATCACCTCCATCAACCCGCTGGCTGCTGAACCATATCAGCTAGTAACAGTAATTGGTGAAAATTTAAACTTCATAACTTCAATTGAAATCTCAAATACAACTTTATCAAGAAATGACGTTCCTTTTGAATTCCAAAATGCCTCAACCATTGTTTTCGTTGTACCTTATGTAAATGTTTCTGACGCACCTATTGTGTTTTCAAATTCCATTTATTCAGTTACTTCCCTTGATAATTTTACAGTACTTGGTCCGCCACCAGCAGAAGTGGCTTCTATTTCAACAACCACCGGCTATCCAAAAGATAAAATCACGCTTACTGGGCAAAATCTCGATGGCATTCAATCTGTGGAATTTAATGGAGAGCAGCTTAATTTTACAATGATGAGCAATGGCAATTTTTTAACCATTACTCCGCCATCGTTTTTTGACAACAGCGTTTCTTCAATTGTGTCGAATTTTATTATAACGAAAGACCAAGGCGTTATCACTACTGTAAACCAAGCATTTACATTATTGCTTCCACCACCCGTAGAAATTACAAATTTTACGCCTACCTCTCAAAGTCCTGGAAAATACGTTACATTATCAGGTAGCAATTTAAGATACATTGAGAATGTATCAATTTTCAATGGTGAGGAATTCAGTTTCGAATGGGATGAAAATTCATTTGCTATTTCTGGCGATTTTATCCTTAAGGTAAAGTCCAATAACAATAGTTACAATACAATTCAAACAGTAACCGGTGGCTTTAGATACAGCCCATTTAAAGCAAAAGGCATAGTACAATCTATAACCTCTCAAAATTTCAATATTTTACCTTATCCCCTTCCAACGGTCACTGGCATTTTGACCCCCGCTAAAATTTATCCAAATTCTGAAGTTACCATTATTGGAAGTAATTTTGATGCGATAGATGAAGCATTTTTTCCAGCCCTTACTGCTCCTGGGTGCAATTTGACTCCTGTACGCAAGAGTGAGGCAAACGATACTTTGATTTTTATGCTACAATCTAATTGCATTGAAAATAACACGATGAAAACGGGGGCTATTCGATTATTCGCTAGCCCTGTTGGTCAATTTGATCAGAACTATTCTATTAGTACACCTGAATTTACTGTCGAGCCGTTTGATGGACAAATAACCATTCTTGATCTCAATAAATTATCTTTCAACTCTTCAGAGAGAATAGTATTAACCATCAATTCCACCGGTACATTTTCCTCCAAAAAACAACTAATTGAGCTTTCGGATGCTAATGGGACATTTGCTCCAAAGAATAATATTGTAATTGGAGAATTGGAGCTTAATCAGGCTGGCAATTTTACCATCTCTTCAGATATTTTAGCAGAAGTGCCAAGCGAAGCTTTCCTTACTGGCACCCAATACAAACTACGAATTGCTTATTTCTATGACAATATACAAGGAGGCGATCCTTCGGGCTATTCAAATACGATAAGTGACATTTCTTTTGCCCGCATTCCAGTATTTGCCTTAGGCAACTATCCTTTCGAGCCTTACTCAGGTGTAGCTGGCGAACCTGTCAAACTTCGAGGCAACCATTTTTACAATAGTTCCATTATTACTGCTGTTACATTTAATGATATTCCCGCCAATTTTGTAATTCCGCCTTACGATCGCAACAACTCAGGGCTTGATTATATTTTTACGACCTTACCTGGTGGAAATATATTTGGCAAGGTTAAAATATTGTATACTGGTGGCGAAACGCTGTCTTTATACGATTTTGGTACGCCACCCCCTTGTAATTCGGAAGATGAATATTTTAGAGGCACGACTTTGAGTGGCACGAAAATGTACGAATCGTTGGATAACCTGGTACTTTCTATTGACAAATACTTAGGTGAAGACCTTCCATCAACAATTGCAGGTTTTGTACAACTTTCTGATTTTACTGGAAGTTTCGGCTTTCCTTTCACCATAGGTAGTGACAACTTCGCTGGCAACGGTGTTACCAATGTTCCCATTGTAATTCCACCTGCTTTACTTCCGAGCAATAACTATGCAATGCGTATCCTTTATGTGGGCAGAGAACAGTGTATAGTATCGGTGGCAGACAATATCACCATCAACGGCATTAGCGCCTCTCCTAGCATTACCGGCATTGCCTTGAATGGCAATAGCTTTTTGCGAAACGATACCATTACAGGAATCATCTCTACTTCAATGCCTTTCCCAATCGTCAACGATTTTGTCGTTTCTTTGCAAAACAGTGTGTTGGGGATCAATGTCGATATCCAGACCATTGTTGGATTCTTGATGATGCCACCAGTATTCACGTACA
>JBJXGB010000137.1:0-32672 GCA_046152935.1 Cytophagales bacterium | reverse complement strand
TGGCCCAATAAGTTAAAGTTGGCATTTTCACAAAACCCGTGCAATGAGTTGTCCTCGTCATTAGTGTTAAATTTATACATTTTGCCATCAAAAATGTAAAGCCCTTGCTTTATTCGGTTGGGGTATGGAAATATAATTCGACTTTTATACATTTTTGTTCCATCTTCTTTAGCTTCCAGCTCAGTTTTGCTTCCGTCAATGATTTCAAAAAGTGAAGTTCCTTTTCTTAATGAAAGTGAATTGAGCATTGCACCCAAAGCCGGCACGATGGTGGCCGATTCGCCAGTAGTTTCATTCGATAGCACATAAGCAGTAAGGCTTCCAAATTCCTTAGTGGAAATTGAAAAGGAAGATGGTAATACTTTTTGAGTGTTAAACGACTGAATCATAAGTATTTAGGTGTATATTTTTTATAATTTTTGAGTACTATTTTGATGGTGGCGACATTGTATTACCACAGTTTTTACAACACCGTAATTGCTCGTTTTCATAAAATTTTTGCATCACTTCTGGCAATTGCTTCACAATATCCGAAACTGGAATAAATTCTTCATACAATTTGTGCCCACAATGTTCGCAAAACCACATAAATCCATCCAATTCAGTCGGTTTTCGGTAGCGTTCTATCACCAAACCTATTGTATTTGCACCCCTTTGTGGCCAATGGGGCGTGCGCGGTGGTAGTAAAAAAATATCTCCTTCGCGTATTTCAAGGTCTCGTTTTACGTCATTTTCAATAATACTCAATAAAATATTGCCTTCTAGTTGGTAAAAAAACTCCTCCCCTTCATTAAAATGGTAATCTTTTCTGGCATTTGGCCCACCTACTACCATGATTATAAAATCTGAATTTAGTTTATAAACTTGCTGATTGCCAACTGGTGGCCTTAATAAATGGCGATTTTCATCTATCCATTTTTTGATATTCAGTGGTGCAGCAATAGACATTGTTTGGTTTTTGGCTAATGAAATCTAATAATATTTACAATAATAAAGTTTAACCTTTGAAAAGAAGAGAATTATGTTGATTTGAGATACAATTTAGATTATTTTGACTAAAATGTCAAAGTTTAATATGAAACCATGATAAATGAGCAGAATCCCATTTGCAAACTTTTTGATATTGAAATTCCCATTATACAAGCAGGGATGGTATGGTGTTCGGGCTGGAAATTGGCTTCGGCAGTGAGCAATGTAGGTGGTTTAGGCTTAATTGGCTCTGGATCAATGCACCCAGAAGTATTGCGAGAGCATATTCAAAAGTGTAGAAAAGCCACTTCAAAACCGTTTGGTGTTAATATTCCACTCTTGTATCCTGAAATTGAAAAGATTATTGAAATTGTGATAGAAGAAGGTGTGCAGATTGTTTTCACATCAGCTGGAAACCCCAAAAGCTGGACTTCGCATTTAAAACAAAACAATATAAAAGTTGTGCATGTAGTTTCGAGCCGAAAATTTGCCATTAAAGCCCAAGAGGCTGGTGTAGATGCCGTGGTTGCCGAAGGCTTTGAAGCTGGAGGCCACAATGGCAGGGACGAAACCACTACACTTTGTCTTGTGCCAGCTGTAGCAGGCTTCGTAAGAATACCTGTAATTGCCGCAGGTGGAATTGGATCTGGACAGGCCATAATGGCTGCTTTTGCCTTGGGTGCGAGTGCCGTACAAGTGGGTACTTTGTTTGCGGCAAGCAAAGAATCGTCTGCAAATGAACAATTTAAACACACAATAGTTAATAGTACAGAAGGCGACACAGATCTTATCTTAAAGTCTTTAGTACCTGTGCGTGTACTCAAAAATCAGTTTTATGATATTGTAAAAAAAGCTGAGAATGAAGGAGCTGGTGCAGAAGTATTAAAGGAAATACTAGGAAAAGGTCGATCGAAAAAGGGAATTTTTGAGGGTGATTTGGTTAATGGCGAATTGGAAATTGGCCAAATTGCTTCTGAAATTCACGAGATAAAACATGCATCAGCAATATTAATAGAAATATGGAATCAATTCTTGAGCCTGCAGCAATCGATAAAGCAGGAGTGGAACTACAAATAATACCCACAGCCGACCATTCACATACGCTTTTTAGCCCAGCTTACAACGAGACTTATCATTCTAAACATGGTGCTGTGCAAGAGTCGCTTCATGTGTTTGTGAAATATGGCTTGCTTCCATTGCTTGAAACCAAGGTGGAAATTACGATTTTTGAAATGGGCTTGGGTACAGGTCTCAATGCCATGTTCACCTTAGAACATTCTCAGCCTGCGGCAGTTCAAATTCACTATCATGGCTTAGAAAAGCACCCAATTGACATTTCTGTCGTAGACAGGCTTAATTATACCAACAATTGGGACGACCTGGAAACCAAATTGATATTTAAAAAATTGCACAATTTACCTTGGAATGAAACAGCAGAACTTACTCCATTTTTCAATTTTACAAAATTGAAAAATGACATTTTCGACTTTACTTCACCCGATGAGCAATACGATCTGATATATCACCATGCTTTTACGCCTGTGTGTCAACCAGAATTGTGGGAATCAGAAATTTTAGAAAAATTCTATAAAATGATGAAAAAAGGAGGTGTTTTGGTTACGTACTGCGCCCAAGGGCAATTTAAACGCAACTTGAAAGATGCGGGTTTTTTAGTAGAATCTTTGCCAGGGCCAGTTGGCAAACGCGAAATGACGAGAGCAAAAAAGGTGTAGAATCACGATATTTCGACTTCCTACACCCGTCACGCATTTATTTATCAGTATTTAAAATAATAGGGCTGCTTTTGCCACCACTCATAATTATTATTTTTGTATTTGGCGATGTAGCAATGTCTTTTTGGGCTTTTATCATTTCGTATTGCAATTGCTTATCAGAAAGACCACTGCTCATAATCTTTTGATAATCAGCTATTCCTTGCGCTTCAACGCGTTTTCTATCTGCTTCTTGGCGTTCTTTATCCAGAACAAATTTCATTTTTTGCGACTCTTGTTCTGCATTTATTTTCGATTCAATAGCCTGTTTTACAGATTCGGGCAAGTTGATATTTCTAATCAATAATTGCTCCAGCAAAATGCCTCTCGTTTTGAAATTTGTCTCTATATCTTTGAAAATACGAGCTTGAAATTCATCTCTTTTTACAGAATAAAGCGAAACAGCATCGTAATAAACTGCATTGTCTCGTATTTTAGTTCTCGTAATAGGCCTTACGACCACATTTTTATAATCTTCGCCTATTTGTTTCAAAATTTCTGGCGTGCGGGCAGGTTCTACTCTATATAATACAGTAAGGTCGATAATTACTTCTAGACCATCGGCCGTTAGTACTCGTATGGCATCGTCTCCGCTTTTATCGCCCTCATCGTGCACAGAAGACATGGTGTAGTTTTGCGTCTTTTTATCGAATGTTTTTACCTCGTTTAATGGATTTACAAGGTGCAACCCGCTTTCTAGTATTTCATTGCTAACACTTCCAAAAAGCGATTGCACACCTACTTCACCAGCATTTATTTGAATCACCGAAGCCAATAAAGCACCTAAAACAATCAAAAAACTGCCTACTACTTTCATAATAGTGCCAAAACGGAAGTAAAATTCAGAGCCTTTGTTGATTGAAAAAGCAACTACGATGGCGATAATGCCTAAAATGGAAAGTAACATGGTTTATTTTTTAGTTTGCACAAATCTAATGAATAGAATTGATGTTAGTAAATAATTACAATTTCATTATTCGCCAATCAGGTATTTTTCCAAAGGCAGAAATACATGCTCCTCCCAGCCTTTTTGATGTTCATCAGCCTCCTTTTGGTTCGGGAAATTTGAATGTGTAAGCTCGATCGAAGTCGAACCGCCTTTTTCTTTGAAGGCGTAACTTACAATGGAAGCTGCGACATTTTCATCCCAATCTGTTGTTTTCCAGGTATAAGAAAGCGTTTTGTTCCTTTCAAAGGCCAATATTTCGCCTGAAACCCATCCATCAAACATTTGATAGAAACTGCCAATTTTGGGCTCAAACACTGCTTTTCCTGTAAATTCTGATAATACTATCGCATTGGTGAGTGCATCGAATACTACTTCGATTGGTACTTTTATCTTTCTTTTGATGCTAAATAAAATAGGCATGTTTGAGGTCTAATTTTAATTTTCCTACTGATTAGTGCCTCTAATAGCCCTAATAATTTTGGCAATGGCATCGGAGCCAAACACCAAAAGTGCAACCGTTCCAATAAAATACCACACATCCGATAGTATAAACTTAAGTATTTCCAGCATTTTTTTGGTGGTTTTAGCGTTTTTTCAGCTTTCCTATTTTTGTTAGTAGATCACCATTGATCTTGTCTTTTCCATTTGAATTAGAAATTCGAAAATTTGGAAACTCACAAGACTCGACTTTTAATTCATCACCCAATATGAGTGATAAAAGTGCGAAGTTAGCAACTCAGTTGATCTATTTCTTATCTCAACTAAATCTATCGCCTAAAAATCTTGACAATCTCGCCCTATTGTTCTGTACCATTTAGTGGTATTATTTTCTGACTGTCAAACTTCCAGTGGGTAACGAGCGATTGTTGAATTAGAAAAATATTTAGTACATGCTGCAATAACGCAAGCGCGACACTGAATGTCAAGCAGAAATCGAAGGTATCGTTGCGATCTAAGACACTTTATAGTGAATAAATATTCAAAATGTTAGGATATTGTGAAGGCACTTTGTGCCATGCAAGAGTCATACTTGCGGCTCTAATAAACTCGGCAGATATTTAGACTAGAATTACGGCAATAATTTGAATCAAATATTTACTATTGCAATTTTTTTTCTATTTTTGCAATCCGTTTTCAAAAACGCCCTATTTGATAGGTTTCAAATAGAAAATGCAAACAAAAAATCAGTTGCAACGGCCGAGCAATTGATGTAAAAGGCCGAATTATTAACAGTATATGGTAACTCCACAAGTAGATTTTGATTGGGCTAAATTAGACACCAAAGGTTTCGGTTCTGGCTATTCTGAGGCTGAATTGGCCGATTTGAATAGTCTTTACGATTTGACTCTCAATCAAATAACAGAAAAAACAGTAATAAAAGGTATAATCGTTGGCATTACAGATAGAGAAGTAATTGTAAATATTGGCTTCAAATCTGATGGCTTAGTGCCTCTTTCTGAGTTTAGAGATATGCCAGAAATGAAAGTTGGCGAAGAAATAGATGTGTTTGTAGAAACACAAGAAGACAAATCGGGTCAATTGATTTTGTCTCGTAAAAAGGCGAAATTAGTGGTGGCTTGGAGATTGATCGAAGCAGCATTAGCAGAAGATACCATTATTGAAGGTTTTGTAAAACGCAGAACAAAAGGTGGTTTGATTGTAGATATTTTTGGTGTTGAATCTTTCTTGCCAGGTTCACAAATTGATGTGAAACCTATCAGAGATTTCGACATATATGTAAATAAGAAAATGGAGGTAAAAGTTGTGAAAATCAACTACTCAAACGATAACGTGGTTGTATCTCACAAAGTATTGATCGAGAAAGACCTTGAGCAACAAAAAATTACCATCATCAGCAACCTCGAAAAAGGCCAGATTTTGGAAGGAACTGTCAAAAACATTACCAACTTCGGTGTATTTATCGATTTAGGTGGGGTAGATGGCTTACTGCATATCACAGATATTTCTTGGGGTCGCGTTAATCATCCAGAAGAGGTGCTTAAACTTGACGATAAAGTAAATGTGGTAGTACTTGACTTTGATGACGACAAAAAACGTATTTCATTGGGTATGAAGCAATTAACTGCGCATCCTTGGGCTGCTTTAGCTCCTGAAATCGAAGTCGGTTCGAAAGTGAAAGGAAAAATAGTAAACTTGGCAGATTATGGCGCATTCTTAGAAATACTTCAAGGAGTAGAAGGCTTGATACACGTGTCGGAAATGTCTTGGTCGCAACATTTGAAAAATCCAACCGAATTTTTGAAATTGGGTGATGAAATGGAAGCAGTGGTTTTGACTATCGACAGAGAAGAAAGAAAAATGTCTCTTGGTATCAAACAATTGACTGAAGATCCTTGGACTAAACAAGATTTGTTGACCAAATATTCTGCAGGCACTCGCCACACAGGTATTGTGCGTAATTTGACAAATTTTGGTTTATTTATTGAACTCGAAGAAGGAATTGATGGTTTAGTTCACGTATCTGATTTATCTTGGACTAAGAAAATCAAACATCCTTCTGAATTTGTGAAGGTTGGCGATAAATTAGAAGTTGTGGTGTTAGAAATTGACGCTGAAAACAGAAGATTGGCTCTAGGACACAAACAGATTGAAGAAAACCCTTGGGATACGTTTGAAACTGTATTTGGTGCAGGTTCGCAACACAAAGGTACTGTAAACTCTAAGAGCGATAAAGGTGCGTTTGTAGAATTGCCTTACGGTATCGAAGGTTTTGTTTCGTTGAAACAATTGGCCAAAGAAGATGGTACGATGGCTGAAGTGGGAGAGTCGCTTTATTTTATTGTATTGGAATTTTCTAAAGACGATAAGAAAATAGTGCTTTCGCATACTAGAACTTACCAAGCTGGTAAAAAAGCCGATGATATAGTTGCTGGATCTGAAGATGCAACAGACGGTGCAGGAAAGAAAAAAGCCGCTTCAAGCAAGAAAGTTGAAAAAGAAACTGCAAAAGTGGTGGAAAAAGACACTTTTGGCGATCTGACTGCACTTTCAAATTTGAAAGAACAAATGGGTAACGCTGAAGATGCAAAAGTAAAAAAAGCAGCTAAAGCGAAAACTGAAGAATAAATTTGATTATCTTTGAAAGGTCGTGAAATATAGGCCTTTCAAAATTTGGTTTCGTGGCCGAGTGGCTAGGCAGAGCTCTGCAAAAGCTTCTACAGCAGTTCGAATCTGCTCGAAACCTCTCAAAAGCAACTGCGGTCATTCGCAGTTGCTTTTTTGTTTCACAAGAGTATGATAATATATTTTTCCTTTTTATGCCACCTGGTACTCGCCTTCAAAAGTAGCATCCAATTGATAATTGAAATCTTTTTTATGTCAATCTCGAAAGATGGTGCATAATAATGCCTGCTGCCACTGCAGCATTTAGAGATTCCGCATCGCCAAAGCCTTCGATCGATATCGATTTATCAATTAGTTTTTGAATTGAATCAGTTATTCCGTTCGATTCATTGCCAATCACCAGTGCATATTTGCTAGTTTTGGTAATCTCGCTCATTTTCAAGCCGTTGAGCAGAGCCCCATAAATGGTAAAATCGTTCGATTTAAGGCTTACAATGCTATTTTCTAAATCTGTATAATGAATATTTACCCTTGTAAATGAGCCCATGGTGGCAGAAATCACCTTTGGGTTGTAAAAATCGACCGTAGCCTCATCGCAGATGATAGTTTTGATTCCAAACCAATCGGCTGTGCGTATGATCGTGCCCAAATTGCCTGGGTCTTGAATTTGGTTTAGCAACAATGCACTTTCGATGTTTTTGAAAGCTATGATGCTGTTTTTATCCATTTTAGCCACAGCCAACATGCTGTCGTTCGAGGTCAGACGGCTTATTGATTCCAATTCAGATTGCGTAATAATTGAAATTTTAGATTTTACAATTGCAAATGGCTTTAAATATTTTTCAAAATCTGGTGTACAATACACGCCTTGTATTTCGAATTTTGAGTTTAATAATTCAACCACGCTTTTCAATCCTTCGACAATAAAAAGACCTTCCTCATCTCTAAATTTTTTTATTTGTAAAGATTTGATGAATTTTAGAGTGTTTTTAGAAAGCATACGAAGAAGAAAGGTTGGGGGCAAAAATCAAATTATTACCTATTTTTTTTATTTTCCTTTTTTTTGGTTGTGCCAAACGCATCAATCTGAATATTGAGCAGGGTAAATATTTGCTCTATAACCAAAGTTATAAAGGTAACACATTTTTTGCAGGTGAAGAATTGACACCCTACATTAAACAGAAGCCAAATCCTAAAATTCTTGGCATTAGGTTTTCGCTCTACTTTTACTATTTAGGATTGAAATTTTACGATCGTGAAAAAGTATATGCTGAAATTGAGGCAGTTAACCACAAGTATGACTCTAAAATTGCCAATGCTGATTCTGCAAAAAAGAAGAAGTTGGAAAAAAGAAGGCAAAAAATGCTTGTAAGGAAAAACAACAAGTTGGAAAATGGAAATTGGACAATGCGAAGATTGGGAACACCACCTGCTATTTTCGACACCACAAAAGCCCGAGCTTCTTGCTCCGAATTGGTGGGATTTTTAAAGACAAAAGGGTGCTTGAATGCAAAAGTTGATTTTAAAACTGATACCATTTTAAGTGCTATTTTCATCACTTATCAACTTAACGAAGGAAAAAGATACAAAATAAACCAGCTTAAATACGAGGTTGAAGATGGAAATTTGAAACGGCTTATCAATGAACACGAAGAGCAGATACTGCTCGATACCAGTGCTTTTTACGATGAACAGAAGCTGATTGCCGAGAGGGATAGGTTAGAGAAAATGTTTCTTACCTACGGCTATTATGAGTTTGCCAAGAAATACATCGAATTTGAAATAGACACGCTAGCAAATATTTTGAGATTGAAAGTTAAAATCAGCAATACAGATCGAAACAATTACCACAAATTGTTCAAAATTGATAAAATAAAGTTTAAAATTGATAAAAATGAGATGCTCGATGCAGAAGATTCTGCGTATGCCCAAAACTACAAAGGTGTTCATTTTGCATTTGGAGCTCGCAGATATTACCCAAAAATACTTTTTGATAAAACTGAAATAAAGCAAGGTCAGAAGTATAATTTTCAGTTTAGCAAAAACACACAACGAAATTTAGCACAACTTGAGGTTTTTAAATATGTGAATTTGAATTATGAAAAAGACACGATTACAGATGGACTTACGGCTGTTATTTCGGCTGGTTCAACCACAAAATACCAAATTTCAGATGAAATAGGCTTTAGTGTCAGCCAAGGTTTACCCGGCCCATTCGGTAGCTTGACTTTTTTAACCAGGAATGTATTTAACGGCTGCGAATTATTTGAAATAAACTTGAGAGGCGGCATTGAAGGTGTAGCCAGTGCTACAGATAATAGAAATTTTTACCAAAGCCAAGAATTGGGCTTAACTACCGCACTTACCATTCCAAGGCTATTTTTCTTGTTTGATTTGAATCCTCGATTTATCGACAACAACCCCAGAACCAAATTTCAGCTGGGCTACAATTTTATTTCTAGACCAGAATACCAACGTACAAATGCAAGATTATCAATGACTTACTATTTGACAAAGGGACTTTATAATCAGTTTTCGTTCTCGTTGGTCGATGTTAGCTATTTGAGAACTCCCTTTTTGCAGCAAGCTTTCGCAGATTCTCTCAAGTCATTATTTGCACGTTCGGGAAATACATTGTTTCGAAGCTTTCAACCTTCTATTGCTTCAAACATCAATTTTGGGTACACATACAATAATTTTATTGTTGGGCAGAATAAAAACGCTACCTATTTTAGAGTATTTGCAGAATCTGGCGGTACCACACTTAATCTTGTGTCCAAAGCAGGAATCCAAGAAATTAAAAAATATGCTGAAGTAGAAGCACTATTTGTGTATTGGAAGTTGAATGTCGACCTGCGTAAATATTTCCCAATCACACGAAAATCTACTTTTGCAACACGAATAAATATAGGAATTGCCAATCCGTATGCTGGCGATGGAGCATTGCCTTATGAAAAATACTTTTTTTCTGGCGGTAGCAATAGCAATAGGGCTTGGTTGCCACGCAGGCTTGGTCCTGGTAGGTTTGCTATTTACAATGGCGATGGCTCCACAAATTACAATTTTGAACAACCTGGATTGTTGCAATTGGAAATAAATGAAGAACTCAGATTCAAGATTTTTAAATTTTTAGACGGAGCTCTTTTTATCGATGCGGGTAATATTTGGCTTATAGACGATATCGATGCTAAGAAAAATTTCACTACTAATTTTATTTCAGAAATAGCTATTGGCACAGGCTACGGTCTACGGTTCGATTTCTCATTCTTAATAGTAAGGCTCGATTTGGGCTATAAAGCCTACGATCCATCGCAGATTGGCGATAAGTGGCTTATAAAAAAGACAAACTTTTTTAATATTAATGACATTATCAACAAAGCTACTTGGAATATTGCCGTTGGTTATCCTTTTTGATTTTGTTCATCAATATTTTATGATTTATCGAAAATCATCAGATTAGTTTTAATATTTGCGCTTTAAGTGAAATTGAAGTGTAAAATTTTTATCTTTGAATTGCATTTTTACCTATAATCAGCGTAATATTGTTCACTAGTATTTGCTGGATAATACTAATTTGTCCCTTAATTTTACTTAAAAAATCATTCTTGATTGTAAAATGAAAGTTTTAGATCGAAATAAACATGAAGAAAAAAAGTATACTTCTTTCAATTGCTACCATAGTTAGTTCCTTTTTAATAATTAGTAGCTGTACAGTTGAAGATAAAACTGTACCCAACCCTCTTTATCCTTTAGATGCAAACTTAACGACTATTGGAGATAATCTTACTTTGGGTGGTAACAACTTTTATACAATCACTGCAGGTGGCGTTACATTATTTTCGCTGTCGTTGCCATCTGCCTCATTCAATGGTGTGAAGGGAAGCTGCAAAGAAGTAGAAGGAAAATATGTGCTTTCGATGGTATCTGCCGAGTCAAATTTGTCGTACACAAGTCTGTATTTCTTGACACGTCCACTTGAATCTAAAACATATACGCTTACGGCCTACGAAGAAAAAGCACTTACCGATACTACCGCTTGGGCTGTAGTCACCATTATAAAAGATGGTAAAAGTTGGCGAGCTTACGATGGGAAATTGATTGTTGTTGCTGATAGTGAAGCATTTACAGCAATATTTGACACTGTAAAAGTTGAATGCACCTCCAATGTTACCGATACTACCTATTATAAAATGAGTGGATCACTTTATTGTAAGTAGCAATTTTTTAAGTATTCAAATTGGAATCCAACTCTGCTTCTGATAACATTTCAATTTTCGTAAATGACTTATCGCTTTGGTCTGCACATTTTGGATTGAAACTGCTAGATATTATAAAATTCAGTGCGATCAACCCTAAAATCCTAGACATCGGCACTGGTTTGGGCTTTCCAGCGATTGAATTGGCGATGAGATTTGGCGAAGATGCAGAAGTATTTGGCATCGACCCTTGGCTTGAAGGGCTAGAATTTGCAAGGCAAAAAGCAAGTCTTTTGAACATTCAAAACGTTAAATTTTTAAAGCAATATGCTGAAAATATGAGTTTTGATGACCAATATTTCGATATTATTGTGTCGAATATTGGTTTAAACAACGTCCAAAACCTGGACATGACACTCCTTGAATGTGCCAGAGTTGCGAAGAAAGGTGCACAGTTCGTGTTCACTGTAAATTCACCACAAACTATGGCTGAATTTTACCAATTATTTGAAAAAGTGCTTATTTTAGATAGTCGAAATGAAGATTTGGCATTGGTAAAAGCCAATATGAGCAGTAAAATTAAAGGCAAAATAGAAATTGAAGAAAAACTTTTAAAATCTGGTTTCAAAGTAGTTGGTTGCAATGAAAATGTTTTTTCTATGAGATTTGCCAATGGTGTTTCATTTCTAAAACACCACTTCATTTGGCAGGTTTTTTATCCTGTGTGGTATTCGGCTGTAAATGATTCTGTTAGGAAGCAATTATTTGAAAAATTGGCATTTGAAATCGACCAAAATGCGCGAGCAAATGGAGGATTTAAAATTACCATTCCTTTTTATGTGTTTGATTGCCTGAGAATGTAGCCTTTTTTATGTATTTATGAGTAGCTAAAAATTTTTAAGTCAGTTTGCTGCGTAAAAATCTACATTTCCACCCCACTTCCTTCTTTCATTTTTTCCGCATTTTCTGCAATGCGTAGGTTTTCGATAAATTCCGCAATTCCGCCATCCATTACTGAAGGCAAATTGTAGACCGTAAACCCTATTCTATGATCGGTAACCCTGCTTTGTGGGTAGTTGTAGGTGCGAATTTTATCGCTTCTGTCGCCACTACCCACCATTGATCTGCGTTGGCCAGCTATTTCGTCATTGTGTTTTTGCAATTCTATTTCGTACAATCTTGAGCGAAGGACAGAGAGTGCTTTCTCAGAATTTTTTATTTGCGAACGTTCGTCTTGGCATTGCACCACCAAACCTGTAGGAATATGGGTGAGCCTAACAGCCGAATAAGTGGTGTTAACCGACTGACCACCAGCACCTGACGAGCAAAAAGTATCTTTGCGAATATCGTTCATATTAATTTCTACATCCACTTCTTCAGCTTCGGGCAGCACCGCTACACTTGCCGCAGATGTGTGTATTCTCCCTTGCGCCTCGGTGGCTGGCACGCGTTGCACACGATGCACTCCCGATTCAAACTTCATTTTTCCGTACACATCTTCGCCTTGCACTTCGCAAATTATTTCTTTAAAACCACCGGCCGTACCATCTGAAAAATCCAAAATGGCAATTTTCCAGCCCATTTTATCACAAAAGCGTTGGTACATTCTCAATAAATCTCCTGCAAAAATGGAAGCTTCATCGCCCCCAGCTCCAGCCCTTATTTCTAAAATTACATTTTTGCTATCATTCGGGTCTTTTGCAATCATCAATTCTTTGATATCAGCTTCCATTTGCCCATATTTCTGATTCAGCTCATCCAATTCGGTTTTGGCCATTTCTCGAAATTCTTCATCTTTCTCCGTTTCTAGCACTTTTTTGGCCGAATCTATATTTGAAATTAGGTTCTTAAATTCTTTATAAACCAATACAACTTTTTCAAGGTCTTTGTATTCTTTGCTCAATGTCGAGAACTTTTTCATGTCCTTCATGGCATCTGGCAACACTATTAAATCGGCAACTTCCTCAAATCTTTGTTGTATTGCTTCTAATTTATCTATCATGGCTAACGTTATTTTTTTTAACGGGTCGCAAATTTAAGAAAATTTAGTGATGGTTTTTTCGCTATTTTTATAACCTGTAGTGCAATGCGTCACACAGATTTCTCTTTGCCAAATAAAATGCCGTTTTTAAGTAGAATTTTGTGGGTTTTGATGGTCTCATTATTTATCTGTCGGAATATTTATGCACAGAAAGTTACGCCCACCACAGATTCTTTAAAGGTTAATAATAGATATAAAAACAGTGTTTTAGTAGCTCCTTTGGTGTCCAATACGCCAGAAACGGGCTGGGCTTTTGCTTTGGCTGGCGTTTATATTTTCAAAACGAATAAAAAAGATACCCTTCTGCGTTCATCTACTGTGCCACTCGGTGTTGCCTACACTACTAGAAATCAAATATTGGTGGCCATGGCGGGCTCTATCTATTTTCCCAAAGAAGATTACATTTTAAGGCTAGAAAATACCTATTCTAGATTTCCAGATAAATTTTGGGGCATCGGTAATGGCACTTTCAATAGAGATTATCAAAATTACTCTTTTGAGCAAGTGTACTTCAATCCTCAGTTTTCAAGGAAGGTGATTGGCAAATTTTATATGGGTTTAGGCTTTGAATATCAGCAGGTTATACATCTCGATTATGAAAAAGATAGCTATTTTGAATCAGATAATGTACGAGGCAATTCTCCATATAAATCGGCTGGAATTGGGCTGCTTTTTCGATACGACAACCGAAACCACGCCTACGTGCCTAACAAGGGAGCACTGATAAATTTTGAATTTTATAGTGCTCAACAATGGAATGGGAGCGATTTTTCTTTTATTGCGGCCAAATTTGAGATAAAAAAGTTTCGAAAAATATTCAACAATCATGTAATAGGGCTTCATTTTAAGAACGTATTCACTTTTGGCGATGTTCCGTATTTGAGTATGGCTGTTTTGGGTGGAAACGATATTATGAGAGGCTATTATGCGGGTCGATTTCGTGATAAGATGGTGAGTGCTGCTCAAGTAGAGTATCGTTTTCCGATTTGGTGGCGATTTGGTGGCGTGGCTTTTGCGGGGCTTGGCGAAGTTGCAAATCGTTTTACAGATTATTCTTTCGATAAACTCAAATATTCGGTGGGTACAGGCATCAGATTTGCATTGTTACCCAAACAAAAACTCAATTTTCGCTTTGATGTAGGCTGGGGCAACCACAATTCTTTCAACTATTATGTAATAGTTGCTGAAAGTTTTTAAAGGTATTTTTATTTGTAAATAATTGATAAACAGTTATTTAAGAATAGTTTAGTGCTTTTTTAATGGCCGATATTTTTACTTCGCATTCTTCCCATTCTTTTTCTGGAATGGCATCGATCGTAATCGCACTCCCTACTTGGCAACTTAAATATTTAGTTATGCTGTTATACAAAACACTCCTGATTACTACATTAAAGTCAAAATTTTTGTCAGAATTAATATATCCTACCGAACCGGAAAACAAACCGCGCTTAGTTTCTTCAATTTCTTCGATCAATTCCATTGCTTTGATTTTTGGAGCTCCTGTCATGCTACCCATAGGGAAGGCATTTTTTAACGCTTCAATGCCAGAGTATTGATCTCCCAGTGTTGAAACCACCGTTGAAATCATTTGGTGCACATTTGAAAAACTATAAATTCCACACAATTCTTCCACGTGGACTGTTCCATCTTTAGCGGTTTTAGAAAGGTCGTTTCTTACCAGATCGACAATCATTATATTTTCAGCAAGTTCCTTTTCAGAATCTAAAAGACTGTTAATTAACTGCTTATCTTCATCAAAAGAACTCCCGCGCCTTACAGTTCCCTTTATCGGTTGTGAAATAAGTTTCGTGCCCTCTTTTTTTAGAAATCGCTCAGGTGAGGCACAGATCAAATATTTATTTTCCATTTTAAAAAATGTAGCAAATGGCATGGGCGATATTTCATTCAATTTAGCAAATAAATCTGATGGCTCGATTGCAGCATTTTCGGCATAATATTCTTGGCAAAAATTCATCTCATAAATATTTCCTCTTTTGATATGAGATTGAATCGTTTTTATTTTTTCTACATATTGTTTTTTAGAGATTTTTGCCGATAACTCGATTGCATAATTATGCGCTGTTAATGCAATGGCACTAATTTGGCTAAATATTTCATCAGGATTTTCACCTGTTATCCTCAATGTATCAGCTAGATATTCAATCGTATAGCTCGGCTCGA
Source organism: Cytophagales bacterium (assembly GCA_046152935.1). Taxonomy (GTDB): domain Bacteria; phylum Bacteroidota; class Bacteroidia; order Cytophagales; family UBA9547; genus CAZMFZ01. The sequence continues at coordinate 17,480 of JBJXGB010000137.1, read as the reverse complement.
AAAAAAGCAGCGCTGGTAGGTTTATTGGGTCTGGAAGTTCACTTTTTAAGTTTTCAAGCTCATTTTTTAAGTCATAAGTTAAAAAACCAAAAATTGCATTTTTTGCATCTTTTTGAAATTTAGCTAACGATTCGAAACCATTTTTTGATTTTTCAGTCTTGAGCAGCCTTTGTGCACCAAATGCCAAAATTTGTGGGAAAGATTGGTGAAGGTAAGAAAGCTCGTTTCCTTCCAAAGCACACAAGTAACTGTAATTTGCTACTGCAAATTGCAGTGCCTTATTTTTAAATAATTGAATATCAGTACGATATGAGGATGAGCGCAATTAAAGTAGAGTTTTGTGTTGCTCAATTAATTTTTTACCTGTAAAAAAATTTGAGAGCGGTAAATTTAAAATTTTGAAACCAATAGTTCGGCATACTATTATTGAATCTTTTTGTATTTGAAGACAAAATTTTAATCTTTGATCTTCGCGTTACGGGCGTTGTAAAGTTAATTATTTTGTATTTTGTTTAATACTTTGACGAAATAATTAAACAAAGCATTTGATATATCCCAAGTTTGTTTAACTTTGCGAAGTATCTCTTAAACAAAAATCCTTTAGACAATGACACAAAGAGAATTTAACTCTAACATAATGACCATTTCAAAAGCCTTAAAGCCTTTTGCGATGAGGCTTACGCGCGATTTGGACGATGCCAAAGATTTGCTCCAAGATACTTTGATTAAAGCTTTCACAAACCGTGAAAAATTCTCAGAGGGTACAAATTTGAAAGCTTGGATGTATACGATAATGAAGAATACCTTCATTACCAATTACCAGAAAATGGTAAAAAGAAATACATTCATTGACACAACAGAAAATCTTCACTACCTCAATTCTTCGAGATATACTACTGTGAATGGCGCGGTTTCGCAATTTGCATTAGATGACATCAACAAAGCATTGAATATTTTGCACGAAGATTATCGTGCTCCGTTTGTGATGTATTTCCGTGGTTTTAAATATTTTGAGATTGCTGATAAGCTCGACATACCTTTAGGGACTGTGAAAAACAGAATTCACATTGCCAGAAAGGAATTGAAAGATATGCTTACCATGTACAGATAGCTTGAAGCTATTTCACAAAAAAAATCCCAGCCTAGGCTGGGATTTTTTTTGTGAAATAGCTTCAAGCTATCTGTACATGGTAAGCATATCTTTCAATTCCTTTCTGGCAATGTGAATTCTGTTTTTCACAGTCCCTAAAGGTATGTCGAGCTTATCAGCAATCTCAAAATATTTAAAACCACGGAAATACATCACAAACGGAGCACGATAATCTTCGTGCAAAATATTCAATGCTTTGTTGATGTCATCTAATGCAAATTGCGAAACCGCGCCATTCACAGTAGTATATCTCGAAGAATTGAGGTAGTGAAGATTTTCTGTTGTGTCAATGAATGTATTTCTTTTTACCATTTTCTGGTAATTGGTAATGAAGGTATTCTTCATTATCGTATACATCCAAGCTTTCAAATTTGTACCCTCTGAGAATTTTTCACGGTTTGTGAAAGCTTTAATCAAAGTATCTTGGAGCAAATCTTTGGCATCGTCCAAATCGCGCGTAAGCCTCATCGCAAAAGGCTTTAAGGCTTTTGAAATGGTCATTATGTTAGAGTTAAATTCTCTTTGTGTCATTGTCTAAAGGATTTTTGTTTAAGAGATACTTCGCAAAGTTAAACAAACTTGGGATATATCAAATGCTTTGTTTAATTATTTCGTCAAAGTATTAAACAAAATACAAAATAATTAACTTTACAACGCCCGTAACGCGAAGATCAAAGATTAAAATTTTGTCTTCAAATACAAAAAGATTCAATAATAGTATGCCGAACTATTGGTTTCAAAATTTTAAATTTACCGCTCTCAAATTTTTTTACAGGTAAAAAATTAATTGAGCAACACAAAACTCTACTTTAATTGCGCTCATCCTCATATCGTACTGATATTCAATTATTTAAAAATAAGGCACTGCAATTTGCAGTAGCAAATTACAGTTACTTGTGTGCTTTGGAAGGAAACGAGCTTTCTTACCTTCACCAATCTTTCCCACAAATTTTGGCATTTGGTGCACAAAGGCTGCTCAAGACTGAAAAATCAAAAAATGGTTTCGAATCGTTAGCTAAATTTCAAAAAGATGCAAAAAATGCAATTTTTGGTTTTTTAACTTATGACTTAAAAAATGAGCTTGAAAACTTAAAAAGTGAACTTCCAGACCCAATAAACCTACCAGCGCTGCTTTTTTTCGAGCCGAGCTATACGATTGAATATCTAGCTGATACATTGAGGATAACAGGTGAAAATCCTGATGAAATATTTAGCCAAATTAGTGCCATTGCATTAACAGCGCATAATTATGCAATCGAGTTATCGGCAAAAATCTCTAAAAAACAATATGTAGAAAAAATAAAAACGATTCAATCTCATATCAAAAGAGGAAATATTTATGAGATGAATTTTTGCCAAGAATATTATGCCGAAAATGCTGCAATCGAGCCATCAGATTTATTTGCTAAATTGAATGAAATATCGCCCATGCCATTTGCTACATTTTTTAAAATGGAAAATAAATATTTGATCTGTGCCTCACCTGAGCGATTTCTAAAAAAAGAGGGCACGAAACTTATTTCACAACCGATAAAGGGAACTGTAAGGCGCGGGAGTTCTTTTGATGAAGATAAGCAGTTAATTAACAGTCTTTTAGATTCTGAAAAGGAACTTGCTGAAAATATAATGATTGTCGATCTGGTAAGAAACGACCTTTCTAAAACCGCTAAAGATGGAACAGTCCACGTGGAAGAATTGTGTGGAATTTATAGTTTTTCAAATGTGCACCAAATGATTTCAACGGTGGTTTCAACACTGGGAGATCAATACTCTGGCATTGAAGCGTTAAAAAATGCCTTCCCTATGGGTAGCATGACAGGAGCTCCAAAAATCAAAGCAATGGAATTGATCGAAGAAATTGAAGAAACTAAGCGCGGTTTGTTTTCCGGTTCGGTAGGATATATTAATTCTGACAAAAATTTTGACTTTAATGTAGTAATCAGGAGTGTTTTGTATAACAGCATAACTAAATATTTAAGTTGCCAAGTAGGGAGTGCGATTACGATCGATGCCATTCCAGAAAAAGAATGGGAAGAATGCGAAGTAAAAATATCGGCCATTAAAAAAGCACTAAACTATTCTTAAATAACTGTTTATCAATTATTTACAAATAAAAATACCTTTAAAAACTTTCAGCAACTATTACATAATAGTTGAAAGAATTGTGGTTGCCCCAGCCTACATCAAAGCGAAAATTGAGTTTTTGTTTGGGTAACAATGCAAATCTGATGCCTGTACCCACCGAATATTTGAGTTTATCGAAAGAATAATCTGTAAAACGATTTGCAACTTCGCCAAGCCCCGCAAAAGCCACGCCACCAAATCGCCACCAAATCGGAAAACGATACTCTACTTGAGCAGCACTCACCATCTTATCACGAAATCGACCCGCATAATAGCCTCTCATAATATCGTTTCCACCCAAAACAGCCATACTCAAATACGGAACATCGCCAAAAGTGAATACGTTCTTAAAATGAAGCCCTATTACATGATTGTTGAATATTTTTCGAAACTTTTTTATCTCAAATTTGGCCGCAATAAAAGAAAAATCGCTCCCATTCCATTGTTGAGCACTATAAAATTCAAAATTTATCAGTGCTCCCTTGTTAGGCACGTAGGCGTGGTTTCGGTTGTCGTATCGAAAAAGCAGCCCAATTCCAGCCGATTTATATGGAGAATTGCCTCGTACATTATCTGATTCAAAATAGCTATCTTTTTCATAATCGAGATGTATAACCTGCTGATATTCAAAGCCTAAACCCATATAAAATTTGCCAATCACCTTCCTTGAAAACTGAGGATTGAAGTACACTTGCTCAAAAGAGTAATTTTGATAATCTCTATTGAAAGTGCCATTACCGATGCCCCAAAATTTATCTGGAAATCTAGAATAGGTATTTTCTAGCCTTAAAATGTAATCTTCTTTGGGAAAATAGATAGAGCCCGCCATGGCCACCAATATTTGATTTCTAGTAGTGTAGGCAACACCGAGTGGCACAGTAGATGAACGCAGAAGGGTATCTTTTTTATTCGTTTTGAAAATATAAACGCCAGCCAAAGCAAAAGCCCAGCCCGTTTCTGGCGTATTGGACACCAAAGGAGCTACTAAAACACTGTTTTTATATCTATTATTAACCTTTAAAGAATCTGTGGTGGGCGTAACTTTCTGTGCATAAATATTCCGACAGATAAATAATGAGACCATCAAAACCCACAAAATTCTACTTAAAAACGGCATTTTATTTGGCAAAGAGAAATCTGTGTGACGCATTGCACTACAGGTTATAAAAATAGCGAAAAAACCATCACTAAATTTTCTTAAATTTGCGACCCGTTAAAAAAAATAACGTTAGCCATGATAGATAAATTAGAAGCAATACAACAAAGATTTGAGGAAGTTGCCGATTTAATAGTGTTGCCAGATGCCATGAAGGACATGAAAAAGTTCTCGACATTGAGCAAAGAATACAAAGACCTTGAAAAAGTTGTATTGGTTTATAAAGAATTTAAGAACCTAATTTCAAATATAGATTCGGCCAAAAAAGTGCTAGAAACGGAGAAAGATGAAGAATTTCGAGAAATGGCCAAAACCGAATTGGATGAGCTGAATCAGAAATATGGGCAAATGGAAGCTGATATCAAAGAATTGATGATTGCAAAAGACCCGAATGATAGCAAAAATGTAATTTTAGAAATAAGGGCTGGAGCTGGGGGCGATGAAGCTTCCATTTTTGCAGGAGATTTATTGAGAATGTACCAACGCTTTTGTGATAAAATGGGCTGGAAAATTGCCATTTTGGATTTTTCAGATGGTACGGCCGGTGGTTTTAAAGAAATAATTTGCGAAGTGCAAGGCGAAGATGTGTACGGAAAAATGAAGTTTGAATCGGGAGTGCATCGTGTGCAACGCGTGCCAGCCACCGAGGCGCAAGGGAGAATACACACATCTGCGGCAAGTGTAGCGGTGCTGCCCGAAGCTGAAGAAGTGGATGTAGAAATTAATATGAACGATATTCGCAAAGATACTTTTTGCTCGTCAGGTGCTGGTGGTCAGTCGGTTAACACCACTTATTCGGCTGTTAGGCTCACCCATATTCCTACAGGTTTGGTGGTGCAATGCCAAGACGAACGTTCGCAAATAAAAAATTCTGAGAAAGCACTCTCTGTCCTTCGCTCAAGATTGTACGAAATAGAATTGCAAAAACACAATGACGAAATAGCTGGCCAACGCAGATCAATGGTGGGTAGTGGCGACAGAAGCGATAAAATTCGCACCTACAACTACCCACAAAGCAGGGTTACCGATCATAGAATAGGGTTTACGGTCTACAATTTGCCTTCAGTAATGGATGGCGGAATTGCGGAATTTATCGAAAACCTACGCATTGCAGAAAATGCGGAAAAAATGAAAGAAGGAAGTGGGGTGGAAATGTAGATTTTTACGCAGCAAACTGACTTAAAAATTTTTAGCTACTCATAAATACATAAAAAAGGCTACATTCTCAGGCAATCAAACACATAAAAAGGAATGGTAATTTTAAATCCTCCATTTGCTCGCGCATTTTGGTCGATTTCAAATGCCAATTTTTCAAATAATTGCTTCCTAACAGAATCATTTACAGCCGAATACCACACAGGATAAAAAACCTGCCAAATGAAGTGGTGTTTTAGAAATGAAACACCATTGGCAAATCTCATAGAAAAAACATTTTCATTGCAACCAACTACTTTGAAACCAGATTTTAAAAGTTTTTCTTCAATTTCTATTTTGCCTTTAATTTTACTGCTCATATTGGCTTTTACCAATGCCAAATCTTCATTTCGACTATCTAAAATAAGCACTTTTTCAAATAATTGGTAAAATTCAGCCATAGTTTGTGGTGAATTTACAGTGAACACGAACTGTGCACCTTTCTTCGCAACTCTGGCACATTCAAGGAGTGTCATGTCCAGGTTTTGGACGTTGTTTAAACCAATATTCGACACAATAATATCGAAATATTGGTCATCAAAACTCATATTTTCAGCATATTGCTTTAAAAATTTAACGTTTTGAATGTTCAAAAGACTTGCTTTTTGCCTTGCAAATTCTAGCCCTTCAAGCCAAGGGTCGATGCCAAATACTTCTGCATCTTCGCCAAATCTCATCGCCAATTCAATCGCTGGAAAGCCCAAACCAGTGCCGATGTCTAGGATTTTAGGGTTGATCGCACTGAATTTTATAATATCTAGCAGTTTCAATCCAAAATGTGCAGACCAAAGCGATAAGTCATTTACGAAAATTGAAATGTTATCAGAAGCAGAGTTGGATTCCAATTTGAATACTTAAAAAATTGCTACTTACAATAAAGTGATCCACTCATTTTATAATAGGTAGTATCGGTAACATTGGAGGTGCATTCAACTTTTACAGTGTCAAATATTGCTGTAAATGCTTCACTATCAGCAACAACAATCAATTTCCCATCGTAAGCTCGCCAACTTTTACCATCTTTTATAATGGTGACTACAGCCCAAGCGGTAGTATCGGTAAGTGCTTTTTCTTCGTAGGCCGTAAGCGTATATGTTTTAGATTCAAGTGGACGTGTCAAGAAATACAGACTTGTGTACGACAAATTTGACTCGGCAGATACCATCGAAAGCACATATTTTCCTTCTACTTCTTTGCAGCTTCCCTTCACACCATTGAATGAGGCAGATGGCAACGACAGCGAAAATAATGTAACGCCACCTGCAGTGATTGTATAAAAGTTGTTACCACCCAAAGTAAGATTATCTCCAATAGTCGTTAAGTTTGCATCTAAAGGATAAAGAGGGTTGGGTACAGTTTTATCTTCAACTGTACAGCTACTAATTATTAAAAAGGAACTAACTATGGTAGCAATTGAAAGAAGTATACTTTTTTTCTTCATGTTTATTTCGATCTAAAACTTTCATTTTACAATCAAGAATGATTTTTTAAGTAAAATTAAGGGACAAATTAGTATTATCCAGCAAATACTAGTGAACAATATTACGCTGATTATAGGTAAAAATGCAATTCAAAGATAAAAATTTTACACTTCAATTTCACTTAAAGCGCAAATATTAAAACTAATCTGATGATTTTCGATAAATCATAAAATATTGATGAACAAAATCAAAAAGGATAACCAACGGCAATATTCCAAGTAGCTTTGTTGATAATGTCATTAATATTAAAAAAGTTTGTCTTTTTTATAAGCCACTTATCGCCAATCTGCGATGGATCGTAGGCTTTATAGCCCAAATCGAGCCTTACTATTAAGAATGAGAAATCGAACCGTAGACCGTAGCCTGTGCCAATAGCTATTTCTGAAATAAAATTAGTAGTGAAATTTTTCTTAGCATCGATATCGTCTATAAGCCAAATATTACCCGCATCGATAAAAAGAGCTCCGTCTAAAAATTTAAAAATCTTGAATCTGAGTTCTTCATTTATTTCCAATTGCAACAATCCAGGTTGTTCAAAATTGTAATTTGTGGAGCCATCGCCATTGTAAATAGCAAACCTACCAGGACCAAGCCTGCGTGGCAACCAAGCCCTATTGCTATTGCTACCGCCAGAAAAAAAGTATTTTTCATAAGGCAATGCTCCATCGCCAGCATACGGATTGGCAATTCCTATATTTATTCGTGTTGCAAAAGTAGATTTTCGTGTGATTGGGAAATATTTACGCAGGTCGACATTCAACTTCCAATACACAAATAGTGCTTCTACTTCAGCATATTTTTTAATTTCTTGGATTCCTGCTTTGGACACAAGATTAAGTGTGGTACCGCCAGATTCTGCAAATACTCTAAAATAGGTAGCGTTTTTATTCTGCCCAACAATAAAATTATTGTATGTGTACCCAAAATTGATGTTTGAAGCAATAGAAGGTTGAAAGCTTCGAAACAATGTATTTCCCGAACGTGCAAATAATGACTTGAGAGAATCTGCGAAAGCTTGCTGCAAAAAGGGAGTTCTCAAATAGCTAACATCGACCAACGAGAACGAAAACTGATTATAAAGTCCCTTTGTCAAATAGTAAGTCATTGATAATCTTGCATTTGTACGTTGGTATTCTGGTCTAGAAATAAAATTGTAGCCCAGCTGAAATTTGGTTCTGGGGTTGTTGTCGATAAATCGAGGATTCAAATCAAACAAGAAAAATAGCCTTGGAATGGTAAGTGCGGTAGTTAAGCCCAATTCTTGGCTTTGGTAAAAATTTCTATTATCTGTAGCACTGGCTACACCTTCAATGCCGCCTCTCAAGTTTATTTCAAATAATTCGCAGCCGTTAAATACATTCCTGGTTAAAAAAGTCAAGCTACCGAATGGGCCGGGTAAACCTTGGCTGACACTAAAGCCTATTTCATCTGAAATTTGGTATTTTGTGGTTGAACCAGCCGAAATAACAGCCGTAAGTCCATCTGTAATCGTGTCTTTTTCATAATTCAAATTCACATATTTAAAAACCTCAAGTTGTGCTAAATTTCGTTGTGTGTTTTTGCTAAACTGAAAATTATACTTCTGACCTTGCTTTATTTCAGTTTTATCAAAAAGTATTTTTGGGTAATATCTGCGAGCTCCAAATGCAAAATGAACACCTTTGTAGTTTTGGGCATACGCAGAATCTTCTGCATCGAGCATCTCATTTTTATCAATTTTAAACTTTATTTTATCAATTTTGAACAATTTGTGGTAATTGTTTCGATCTGTATTGCTGATTTTAACTTTCAATCTCAAAATATTTGCTAGCGTGTCTATTTCAAATTCGATGTATTTCTTGGCAAACTCATAATAGCCGTAGGTAAGAAACATTTTCTCTAACCTATCCCTCTCGGCAATCAGCTTCTGTTCATCGTAAAAAGCACTGGTATCGAGCAGTATCTGCTCTTCGTGTTCATTGATAAGCCGTTTCAAATTTCCATCTTCAACCTCGTATTTAAGCTGGTTTATTTTGTATCTTTTTCCTTCGTTAAGTTGATAAGTGATGAAAATAGCACTTAAAATGGTATCAGTTTTAAAATCAACTTTTGCATTCAAGCACCCTTTTGTCTTTAAAAATCCCACCAATTCGGAGCAAGAAGCTCGGGCTTTTGTGGTGTCGAAAATAGCAGGTGGTGTTCCCAATCTTCGCATTGTCCAATTTCCATTTTCCAACTTGTTGTTTTTCCTTACAAGCATTTTTTGCCTTCTTTTTTCCAACTTCTTCTTTTTTGCAGAATCAGCATTGGCAATTTTAGAGTCATACTTGTGGTTAACTGCCTCAATTTCAGCATATACTTTTTCACGATCGTAAAATTTCAATCCTAAATAGTAAAAGTAGAGCGAAAACCTAATGCCAAGAATTTTAGGATTTGGCTTCTGTTTAATGTAGGGTGTCAATTCTTCACCTGCAAAAAATGTGTTACCTTTATAACTTTGGTTATAGAGCAAATATTTACCCTGCTCAATATTCAGATTGATGCGTTTGGCACAACCAAAAAAAAGGAAAATAAAAAAAATAGGTAATAATTTGATTTTTGCCCCCAACCTTTCTTCTTCGTATGCTTTCTAAAAACACTCTAAAATTCATCAAATCTTTACAAATAAAAAAATTTAGAGATGAGGAAGGTCTTTTTATTGTCGAAGGATTGAAAAGCGTGGTTGAATTATTAAACTCAAAATTCGAAATACAAGGCGTGTATTGTACACCAGATTTTGAAAAATATTTAAAGCCATTTGCAATTGTAAAATCTAAAATTTCAATTATTACGCAATCTGAATTGGAATCAATAAGCCGTCTGACCTCGAACGACAGCATGTTGGCTGTGGCTAAAATGGATAAAAACAGCATCATAGCTTTCAAAAACATCGAAAGTGCATTGTTGCTAAACCAAATTCAAGACCCAGGCAATTTGGGCACGATCATACGCACAGCCGATTGGTTTGGAATCAAAACTATCATCTGCGATGAGGCTACGGTCGATTTTTACAACCCAAAGGTGATTTCTGCCACCATGGGCTCATTTACAAGGGTAAATATTCATTATACAGATTTAGAAAATAGCATTGTAAGCCTTAAATCGAACGATTTTACCATTTATGGGGCTCTGCTCAACGGCTTGAAAATGAGCGAGATTACCAAAACTAGCAAATATGCACTGGTGATTGGCAATGAATCGAACGGAATAACTGATTCAATTCAAAAACTAATTGATAAATCGATATCGATCGAAGGCTTTGGCGATGCGGAATCTCTAAATGCTGCAGTGGCAGCAGGCATTATTATGCACCATCTTTCGAGATTGACATAAAAAAGATTTCAATTATCAATTGGATGCTACTTTTGAAGGCGAGTACCAGGTGGCATAAAAAGGAAAAATATATTATCATACTCTTGTGAAACAAAAAAGCAACTGCGAATGACCGCAGTTGCTTTTGAGAGGTTTCGAGCAGATTCGAACTGCTGTAGAAGCTTTTGCAGAGCTCTGCCTAGCCACTCGGCCACGAAACCAAATTTTGAAAGGCCTATATTTCACGACCTTTCAAAGATAATCAAATTTATTCTTCAGTTTTCGCTTTAGCTGCTTTTTTTACTTTTGCATCTTCAGCGTTACCCATTTGTTCTTTCAAATTTGAAAGTGCAGTCAGATCGCCAAAAGTGTCTTTTTCCACCACTTTTGCAGTTTCTTTTTCAACTTTCTTGCTTGAAGCGGCTTTTTTCTTTCCTGCACCGTCTGTTGCATCTTCAGATCCAGCAACTATATCATCGGCTTTTTTACCAGCTTGGTAAGTTCTAGTATGCGAAAGCACTATTTTCTTATCGTCTTTAGAAAATTCCAATACAATAAAATAAAGCGACTCTCCCACTTCAGCCATCGTACCATCTTCTTTGGCCAATTGTTTCAACGAAACAAAACCTTCGATACCGTAAGGCAATTCTACAAACGCACCTTTATCGCTCTTAGAGTTTACAGTACCTTTGTGTTGCGAACCTGCACCAAATACAGTTTCAAACGTATCCCAAGGGTTTTCTTCAATCTGTTTGTGTCCTAGAGCCAATCTTCTGTTTTCAGCGTCAATTTCTAACACCACAACTTCTAATTTATCGCCAACCTTCACAAATTCAGAAGGATGTTTGATTTTCTTAGTCCAAGATAAATCAGATACGTGAACTAAACCATCAATTCCTTCTTCGAGTTCAATAAATAAACCAAAATTTGTCAAATTACGCACAATACCTGTGTGGCGAGTGCCTGCAGAATATTTGGTCAACAAATCTTGTTTAGTCCAAGGATCTTCAGTCAATTGTTTGATACCAAGAGACATTTTTCTTTCTTCTCTGTCGATAGTCAAAACCACTGCTTCCATTTCATCACCCAATTTCAAAAATTCGGTTGGATTTTTCAAATGTTGCGACCAAGACATTTCCGACACGTGTATCAAGCCTTCTACTCCTTGAAGTATTTCTAAGAATGCGCCATAATCTGCCAAGTTTACTATTTTTCCTTTCACTTTCGAACCGACTTCGATTTCAGGAGCTAAAGCAGCCCAAGGATGCGCAGTTAATTGCTTCATACCCAATGAAATACGTTTTTTGTCGTCATCAAAGTCAAGTACTACCACATTTACTTTATCGTCAAGTTTAAGCACCTCTTCTGGATGATTAACGCGACCCCAAGAAATATCTGTGATATGCAGTAAGCCATCTACCCCACCTAAATCGATAAATACACCGAAGTTGGTAATGTTTTTGACAGTTCCTTCCAAAATCTGGCCTTTTTCGAGGTTGCTGATGATGGTAATTTTTTGTTGCTCAAGGTCTTTCTCGATCAATACTTTGTGAGATACAACCACGTTATCGTTTGAGTAGTTGATTTTCACAACTTTTACCTCCATTTTCTTATTTACATATATGTCGAAATCTCTGATAGGTTTCACATCAATTTGTGAACCTGGCAAGAAAGATTCAACACCAAAAATATCTACAATCAAACCACCTTTTGTTCTGCGTTTTACAAAACCTTCAATAATGGTATCTTCTGCTAATGCTGCTTCGATCAATCTCCAAGCCACCACTAATTTCGCCTTTTTACGAGACAAAATCAATTGACCCGATTTGTCTTCTTGTGTTTCTACAAACACATCTATTTCTTCGCCAACTTTCATTTCTGGCATATCTCTAAACTCAGAAAGAGGCACTAAGCCATCAGATTTGAAGCCAATATTTACAATTACTTCTCTATCTGTAATGCCAACGATTATACCTTTTATTACTGTTTTTTCTGTTATTTGATTGAGAGTCAAATCGTAAAGACTATTCAAATCGGCCAATTCAGCCTCAGAATAGCCAGAACCGAAACCTTTGGTGTCTAATTTAGCCCAATCAAAATCTACTTGTGGAGTTACCATATACTGTTAATAATTCGGCCTTTTACATCAATTGCTCGGCCGTTGCAACTGATTTTTTGTTTGCATTTTCTATTTGAAACCTATCAAATAGGGCGTTTTTGAAAACGGATTGCAAAAATAGAAAAAAAATTGCAATAGTAAATATTTGATTCAAATTATTGCCGTAATTCTAGTCTAAATATCTGCCGAGTTTATTAGAGCCGCAAGTATGACTCTTGCATGGCACAAAGTGCCTTCACAATATCCTAACATTTTGAATATTTATTCACTATAAAGTGTCTTAGATCGCAACGATACCTTCGATTTCTGCTTGACATTCAGTGTCGCGCTTGCGTTATTGCAGCATGTACTAAATATTTTTCTAATTCAACAATCGCTCGTTACCCACTGGAAGTTTGACAGTCAGAAAATAATACCACTAAATGGTACAGAACAATAGGGCGAGATTGTCAAGATTTTTAGGCGATAGATTTAGTTGAGATAAGAAATAGATCAACTGAGTTGCTAACTTCGCACTTTTATCACTCATATTGGGTGATGAATTAAAAGTCGAGTCTTGTGAGTTTCCAAATTTTCGAATTTCTAATTCAAATGGAAAAGACAAGATCAATGGTGATCTACTAACAAAAATAGGAAAGCTGAAAAAACGCTAAAACCACCAAAAAAATGCTGGAAATACTTAAGTTTATACTATCGGATGTGTGGTATTTTATTGGAACGGTTGCACTTTTGGTGTTTGGCTCCGATGCCATTGCCAAAATTATTAGGGCTATTAGAGGCACTAATCAGTAGGAAAATTAAAATTAGACCTCAAACATGCCTATTTTATTTAGCATCAAAAGAAAGATAAAAGTACCAATCGAAGTAGTATTCGATGCACTCACCAATGCGATAGTATTATCAGAATTTACAGGAAAAGCAGTGTTTGAGCCCAAAATTGGCAGTTTCTATCAAATGTTTGATGGATGGGTTTCAGGCGAAATATTGGCCTTTGAAAGGAACAAAACGCTTTCTTATACCTGGAAAACAACAGATTGGGATGAAAATGTCGCAGCTTCCATTGTAAGTTACGCCTTCAAAGAAAAAGGCGGTTCGACTTCGATCGAGCTTACACATTCAAATTTCCCGAACCAAAAGGAGGCTGATGAACATCAAAAAGGCTGGGAGGAGCATGTATTTCTGCCTTTGGAAAAATACCTGATTGGCGAATAATGAAATTGTAATTATTTACTAACATCAATTCTATTCATTAGATTTGTGCAAACTAAAAAATAAACCATGTTACTTTCCATTTTAGGCATTATCGCCATCGTAGTTGCTTTTTCAATCAACAAAGGCTCTGAATTTTACTTCCGTTTTGGCACTATTATGAAAGTAGTAGGCAGTTTTTTGATTGTTTTAGGTGCTTTATTGGCTTCGGTGATTCAAATAAATGCTGGTGAAGTAGGTGTGCAATCGCTTTTTGGAAGTGTTAGCAATGAAATACTAGAAAGCGGGTTGCACCTTGTAAATCCATTAAACGAGGTAAAAACATTCGATAAAAAGACGCAAAACTACACCATGTCTTCTGTGCACGATGAGGGCGATAAAAGCGGAGACGATGCCATACGAGTACTAACGGCCGATGGTCTAGAAGTAATTATCGACCTTACTGTATTATATAGAGTAGAACCTGCCCGCACGCCAGAAATTTTGAAACAAATAGGCGAAGATTATAAAAATGTGGTCGTAAGGCCTATTACGAGAACTAAAATACGAGACAATGCAGTTTATTACGATGCTGTTTCGCTTTATTCTGTAAAAAGAGATGAATTTCAAGCTCGTATTTTCAAAGATATAGAGACAAATTTCAAAACGAGAGGCATTTTGCTGGAGCAATTATTGATTAGAAATATCAACTTGCCCGAATCTGTAAAACAGGCTATTGAATCGAAAATAAATGCAGAACAAGAGTCGCAAAAAATGAAATTTGTTCTGGATAAAGAACGCCAAGAAGCAGATAGAAAACGCGTTGAAGCGCAAGGAATAGCTGATTATCAAAAGATTATGAGCAGTGGTCTTTCTGATAAGCAATTGCAATACGAAATGATAAAAGCCCAAAAAGACATTGCTACATCGCCAAATACAAAAATAATAATTATGAGTGGTGGCAAAAGCAGCCCTATTATTTTAAATACTGATAAATAAATGCGTGACGGGTGTAGGAAGTCGAAATATCGTGATTCTACACCTTTTTTGCTCTCGTCATTTCGCGTTTGCCAACTGGCCCTGGCAAAGATTCTACTAAAAAACCCGCATCTTTCAAGTTGCGTTTAAATTGCCCTTGGGCGCAGTACGTAACCAAAACACCTCCTTTTTTCATCATTTTATAGAATTTTTCTAAAATTTCTGATTCCCACAATTCTGGTTGACACACAGGCGTAAAAGCATGGTGATATATCAGATCGTATTGCTCATCGGGTGAAGTAAAGTCGAAAATGTCATTTTTCAATTTTGTAAAATTGAAAAATGGAGTAAGTTCTGCTGTTTCATTCCAAGGTAAATTGTGCAATTTTTTAAATATCAATTTGGTTTCCAGGTCGTCCCAATTGTTGGTATAATTAAGCCTGTCTACGACAGAAATGTCAATTGGGTGCTTTTCTAAGCCATGATAGTGAATTTGAACTGCCGCAGGCTGAGAATGTTCTAAGGTGAACATGGCATTGAGACCTGTACCCAAGCCCATTTCAAAAATCGTAATTTCCACCTTGGTTTCAAGCAATGGAAGCAAGCCATATTTCACAAACACATGAAGCGACTCTTGCACAGCACCATGTTTAGAATGATAAGTCTCGTTGTAAGCTGGGCTAAAAAGCGTATGTGAATGGTCGGCTGTGGGTATTATTTGTAGTTCCACTCCTGCTTTATCGATTGCTGCAGGCTCAAGAATTGATTCCATATTTCTATTAATATTGCTGATGCATGTTTTATCTCGTGAATTTCAGAAGCAATTTGGCCAATTTCCAATTCGCCATTAACCAAATCACCCTCAAAAATTCCCTTTTTCGATCGACCTTTTCCTAGTATTTCCTTTAATACTTCTGCACCAGCTCCTTCATTCTCAGCTTTTTTTACAATATCATAAAACTGATTTTTGAGTACACGCACAGGTACTAAAGACTTTAAGATAAGATCTGTGTCGCCTTCTGTACTATTAACTATTGTGTGTTTAAATTGTTCATTTGCAGACGATTCTTTGCTTGCCGCAAACAAAGTACCCACTTGTACGGCACTCGCACCCAAGGCAAAAGCAGCCATTATGGCCTGTCCAGATCCAATTCCACCTGCGGCAATTACAGGTATTCTTACGAAGCCTGCTACAGCTGGCACAAGACAAAGTGTAGTGGTTTCGTCCCTGCCATTGTGGCCTCCAGCTTCAAAGCCTTCGGCAACCACGGCATCTACACCAGCCTCTTGGGCTTTAATGGCAAATTTTCGGCTCGAAACTACATGCACAACTTTTATATTGTTTTGTTTTAAATGCGAAGTCCAGCTTTTGGGGTTTCCAGCTGATGTGAAAACAATCTGCACACCTTCTTCTATCACAATTTCAATAATCTTTTCAATTTCAGGATACAAGAGTGGAATATTAACACCAAACGGTTTTGAAGTGGCTTTTCTACACTTTTGAATATGCTCTCGCAATACTTCTGGGTGCATTGATCCAGAGCCAATTAAGCCTAAACCACCTACATTGCTCACTGCCGAAGCCAATTTCCAGCCCGAACACCATACCATCCCTGCTTGTATAATGGGAATTTCAATATCAAAAAGTTTGCAAATGGGATTCTGCTCATTTATCATGGTTTCATATTAAACTTTGACATTTTAGTCAAAATAATCTAAATTGTATCTCAAATCAACATAATTCTCTTCTTTTCAAAGGTTAAACTTTATTATTGTAAATATTATTAGATTTCATTAGCCAAAAACCAAACAATGTCTATTGCTGCACCACTGAATATCAAAAAATGGATAGATGAAAATCGCCATTTATTAAGGCCACCAGTTGGCAATCAGCAAGTTTATAAACTAAATTCAGATTTTATAATCATGGTAGTAGGTGGGCCAAATGCCAGAAAAGATTACCATTTTAATGAAGGGGAGGAGTTTTTTTACCAACTAGAAGGCAATATTTTATTGAGTATTATTGAAAATGACGTAAAACGAGACCTTGAAATACGCGAAGGAGATATTTTTTTACTACCACCGCGCACGCCCCATTGGCCACAAAGGGGTGCAAATACAATAGGTTTGGTGATAGAACGCTACCGAAAACCGACTGAATTGGATGGATTTATGTGGTTTTGCGAACATTGTGGGCACAAATTGTATGAAGAATTTATTCCAGTTTCGGATATTGTGAAGCAATTGCCAGAAGTGATGCAAAAATTTTATGAAAACGAGCAATTACGGTGTTGTAAAAACTGTGGTAATACAATGTCGCCACCATCAAAATAGTACTCAAAAATTATAAAAAATATACACCTAAATACTTATGATTCAGTCGTTTAACACTCAAAAAGTATTACCATCTTCCTTTTCAATTTCCACTAAGGAATTTGGAAGCCTTACTGCTTATGTGCTATCGAATGAAACTACTGGCGAATCGGCCACCATCGTGCCGGCTTTGGGTGCAATGCTCAATTCACTTTCATTAAGAAAAGGAACTTCACTTTTTGAAATCATTGACGGAAGCAAAACTGAGCTGGAAGCTAAAGAAGATGGAACAAAAATGTATAAAAGTCGAATTATATTTCCATACCCCAACCGAATAAAGCAAGGGCTTTACATTTTTGATGGCAAAATGTATAAATTTAACACTAATGACGAGGACAACTCATTGCACGGGTTTTGTGAAAATGCCAACTTTAACTTATTGGGCCA
>JBJXGB010000117.1:0-3202 GCA_046152935.1 Cytophagales bacterium | reverse complement strand
TTTTCTTTTATTTCGATTATCCACAAAGCCAATCGCTTTCGCAAGTCGAAGACCAAGCTATTGAAGAAATCACCAACCAGATTGTATTCGATATCTTCAATAAAGCCTTGTCGAATTGGTAGATGGTTTTGGAAATTTTATTGTAGAAGTGTCCTAAATTGAAATATTAAATAAAAAAAGCAATACATTTAGTACACATTCTAGTTATCAATTTCACTTTAAACCCAATCGAAATCATGGCATACAATAATCTTTCAGTTACCGTACCTCAAGCCGATGTAGATGCTGTAAAAGCAGCATTTGCAACTATCAATAGCAAGCTGCCTTTTCTTATATCACTCACTGCGGAAGAGCGGAAAAAACTTTTGAAAATGGGCCCTAAAAGCGTAGATTTTGTGCAAGGTTGCCTAAGAGCTGCAAACAACAACCCAACTATTTTTCCTGCGTCATTTTCGGTGCCAGAGTTTACCAAAGATGTCAATGCGTATGTTCCTGTTGCCGATTTGCTTTTGCTTACCAACTCGCTTGCCGAAAAGCTAAACGATACGGCTATGGCTCTAGGTTCTGAAGGTATGAAGCAGTCGCTAGACGTGTTTGATTATGTAAAAACAGCTGCAAAACGCACACCAGGTTTAAAGTCGGTAGCCGATGAACTAGGGCAACGCTTCAAGGAACAAGGGCTAAAAAGTGCCAAGGCTAGAAAATTAAATAACGAAGGTTCGGTTTAGTTAAAATAGTGTACTCCTCTACTCTTTTTTAGTATAAGAGTATATTTTTTTTGTATATAAGTACTCTTTTTTAGTATGCTAGTATATTATTTAAGTACAGAAATACTCTATTTTGGTATACGAGTACACTATTTCACTAATCTAGTATGGTACTTCAGTACTTAAGTACATTATTTGAGTGGTCAAGTACACTGTTTTACTACTCAAGTACTTTATTTCAGTACTCGAGTGTATTATTTGAGTACTCGATTACTTTATTTCAATATTCTATCTTGGTATTCGATTGCCTAAATTCAAGTCTCTCTTGATTAAATGCAGGCACTAAGCTTAGCTCAAGGGCTAGGCCTTGCTATAAAAAAACACTTTGGCATTGTGTTGATTATTAAATTTAGTGAAAGACTATATTTGCTACCCAATTGATTGGCAATTAGTACCTGTATAATGCAAATGAACAAACTCATTTTAGGTGACAACCTCGAAATACTAAAACAGCTCGAAAGCGAGACTGTCGACCTAATATACCTCGACCCTCCTTTTTTTAGCAATCGAAATTATGAAGTTATTTGGGGCGATGAAGGCGAAGTTCGCAGTTTTGTAGATAGATGGAGCGGTGGAATAGATCATTACATTGCTTGGCTCAAAGAAAGAGTAATGGAAATGCACCGCATACTCAAGCCCACGGGAAGCATATTTCTGCATTGCGATTGGCACGCAGATGCTTATATAAGGGTAGAAATTTTGGATAAAATTTTTGGTAGAAATAATTTTATTAATCATATCATTTGGAAAAGAACTACTACTCACAATGATGCCAAGCAAGGTGCAAAGCACTTTGGAAGGGTAATAGATAGCATATTTTTTTACAGTAAAGATACAAAGAAGTACACTTATCATTCACAATTCGAAAGATACACCTCAGATTATTTAGCCGCATCATACAACAAAAAAGATGCAGATGGACGTAGGTTTAAAGCCTCTGATTTGAGTGCTGCCAAACCTGGGGGCAATACATCATTTGAATGGAAAGGTGTAAAACCACCAGCTGGAAGATTTTGGGCTTATTCTTTTGAAAATTTTGAACAATTTGATAGGGACGAAAAAATTTATTATTCCACAACTGGAAAACCTTATTTGAAACAATATTTAGACGAAATGCCAGGCAACAGTGTAGATGATTTATGGTTCAACTGCGTGTATAGAACTAAAAATGAAAGAATTGGATATCCGACACAAAAACCAGAGGCATTGATGGAACGCATTATTAAGTCTGCCTCCAACGAAGGCGACCTTATTCTCGACCCTTTTTTGGGCGGAGGCTCTACCATAGCCGTAGCCGACAAGCTCAATCGAAAATGGATAGGCATAGACCAATCTGTGCAAGCCGTGAAAGTAAGCGAATATCGCCTGCATGCCCAAAACGATCTATTCAGCAGTCCATTTGTAGTGCAACTTCATAAATACGATTATGATACACTTCGCTACAAAGAGGCTTTTGCTTTCGAGGCTTGGGTAGTAGCTCAGTTTGGTGGGCAGCCAAACCCAAAACAACGCAACGATTTGGGGCTAGATGGCAAAGCCAAAGATGGAGCTGCAATTCAAGTAAAACGCAGCGATGACCTAGGGCGCAATGTGGTCGACAATTTCTTTTCTGCCATCCAACGATACGATAAAAACCTTTTTGACAAAAAGAAAACAGAAAATTTGCCAGTAGGCTATATCATCGCTTTTTCATTTGGCAAAGGAGCCGTACAAGAAGTAGCTCGCTTGAAAAATCAAGAAAATGTTATTATCAAATTGATAAGAGTAGATGAAATAGTACCAATGGCTAAAAAACCATCTCTAACCCTAAACTTTACCGAACTCGATAAAGATGCCAAAGGAATAAGAGAGCTAGAGTTAACGGCTGTAGGAAATAGCAATGCTGGCATAGAATTTTATTCTTGGAATTTTGACTATGAAATAGATAAAGGATTTCGCCCTGATGTTATCATCGATAAACAAGGTATTCAACGCCACAAATTCAAACCTGGCATTCACAATATAGCCGTAAAAGTGGTAGATAATGATGGGCTAGATGCAATTGAAGTAGTAAAGCTGAAAGTGAATGGCGAAACATTGCTAGTTTCACAAGCTCAATAAATCTTTTGAAAAGGCTTTTGTAGTAATAAAGTAGAAACGAGCTACTATTTTACTTCCACTGTCAATACCATTCTCCTTCCATTTTTTAAAGTACCTTTGTGAAATGGAAAATAACAATCACAAATCTGGATTCGTATCAATCATTGGCCGCCCAAATGCAGGTAAATCGACACTTCTAAATGCTTTTTTAGGTGAAAAACTTTCGATTGTAACACCAAAGGCTCAAACTACACGACATAGAATTCTAGGAATCTTGAATGAGCCTGATTTTCAAATTGTATTTTCAGATACTCCAGGAATTATTAAACCAAAGTACGAGCTTCAAAAATCAATGA
>JBJXGB010000109.1:0-2599 GCA_046152935.1 Cytophagales bacterium | reverse complement strand
CTTACACTCACTTTGTGGCACTACTTTAGTATAAAGCAATGTAAATTAATGCGATACAAAAATGTGGGTATTTTTGTGCTTAAAAGCCAAATGCTTTGAAAAGTGCAATTCACCATCTATATTTGTATTATTAAATTACGGTAATATTGTTTAAGATATTTTCGAAATGACAAAAACCAATAGCAATCTCCGAATGAATAAGACATCTCTACCCTTCGCCAAAATACTGTTTGCACTTCTTTTCATTTCAAATATTTCGTTTGGACAAACTTATTTAAGATGGATAGGAGCAAGTGGTGGTACTTGGAGTACCTCTACAAATTGGTCGCCAACAGGGATTCCAGATGCGACAACAGAGGTTGCTGTATTTGATGGTTTTAGTGGAACTGTTATCGTAAATTCAAACCCAACAATAGGTGGTCTGAGTGTGGTGGGGGGCAATCTTGTATTGCAAAATGAAAATACCAATAACAGTAGAACAATAACTTTGAATGGTCAATTTTCTGCTTTAAACGAACTAAACATTTCAAATTCGACCGTTCAGCTTTTGGGGAGAACAGGCTTCGACAACTTTTTGCAACTTACTATTGCTGACAATGCAAACAATGAGGGTCAAATATTGAATTCAATATTAAATTCATCGTCAACAGACGGGTCGGTAAACAGAAGGGGTGCATTAGTCAATGTGAACACCAGTAGATTAACATTTGATAATACATCTTCATACGTCCACAGTCATAACCAAGGTACAATTCCGACCGCAACTTGGCAATCTGGTTCTATTTGTAGTGTAACAGGAATAACGGTTGGAAGCCCTTCAATGAGCAACCCTTCCTTTTCTAACTTCGTTTGGAACACGCCAAACAATAC
Source organism: Cytophagales bacterium (assembly GCA_046152935.1). Classification (GTDB taxonomy): domain Bacteria; phylum Bacteroidota; class Bacteroidia; order Cytophagales; family UBA9547; genus CAZMFZ01. The sequence continues at coordinate 1,729 of JBJXGB010000109.1, read as the reverse complement.
AGGTACCCGAGCACTGCAATCTTCAAGCACGATTACGGGAACTTTCACTTTAGAAAATACTGGAACTGGATCACTTTCTTTGACAAACGGAAACGGTAATGTTAGAACACATTTGGTAAGCAACTTTATTCAAAATGGGGGTGTTCTCAGTTTTGTTATCAATTCACCAAATGCAAACTCTGGTACAATTGGTCAACTTTTAGTTTCTGAGACTTTTATTCAAAATGCAGGGGTTATAACTTCCTTGTACGCAGGCGTTGCGAGCAATAGGATTATAATCAATGGTACAACTAATCAAAATATAGCGCTCATAAGCATGACTGGTGGCGATTTCGAGGTAAACAAAACTTCTGGTACTGCTCTTCTTCAGAACAATACTTCATTGCCCGCCAATCTTGTACTTACAGCAGGAGATTTGCAAATCGGAAACAATACGTTGACTATGGCAGCAGCCACGGGGGTTATTACTTCTACAAATGGCAAATTAATTGGTGGAAATACTTCCAATTTAGCTTTAGCAAGTGGTGCTACAGGTTTTACTTTACCTACTATTACAGGTGGTTTATTCAATTTGTATTCTGCTAGAACGACAGCATTAGTTATGTCAGAACCTTTAACTATTGCTGGTGCACTTACAGTAGCTGGAACTTTTACTGTTGGCGCAAATACATTAAACTACAACCCTTCAAATTATATTGGCACAGGTGCGCAAATTGCGACTACATCTGCTTCTACTTTGGAAATTAATGGTACTGGTGGTGTAATTTCAGTACCAGGCGGTGTAACCCCTCGACAATTGGGTTTTTTAACAGTGAATAATGCCAATGACATCATTTTAGGCTCAAACACCAATATCGCCAACGGCCTTACGATCAATAATGGAGCAATCATATTAGGAGCAAATAACCTTTCTGTGGGTGGCGTAGTTAACGGTAGTTTTTCAAATACCGCTTTCGTAAACCAAAGCGGAACAGGCAGATTGCTCAAAACATATACTTCTCTACCTTCTTCGTTTATTTTTCCAATAGGAACAGGCAACTACTATTCAGGCACTTATGCCCCTCTTAATATTACCTCGCTTTCGGCTACTGCCCCTCCCACGGGTTACATTTCAGTAGTAGATAGAACTACACCGCCTGCCATTGTTCCAACCTTGCTAGCACCCGATTATGCTATCAAACGCTATTGGACAATTACGGCACCCGGATTGTCTAATGTAAATGCATCGTTTATTGTTTCTTTCACAGGAGCAGACTTATCAACTTCTTCACCAGGGGTTAATTATTTTACGGCATACAACGTTTCTCCTAGTGCTACGTGGTCTTTGGGTTTAGCGTCTGAAGTATCTACATTGGTTTCAAATTTCAATCTAGTGTCAGCATCAGCACTTTCCGGCAACTACACAGTAGGTAATCCTAGTGCCTTTATTGCATCTACTCTTTATTCGTATCAAAATGGAAATTGGAACGACCCCAATGTATGGACTTTGGATCCATCTGGCTCTACTTTGGTTAGTCCTCAAGTGCCAGTAAATAGTTCTCAAATTTTCATATTGAATGGAAGAACAATTTCTTTAAGTGCTGATGTAAACACCACTGGTCATGGTCTAGTAATTAATGCAGGAGGTACTTTAGATTTAAAAACTTTTGCACTCACTACCCTAGCAGGTTTGTCTGGTCAGGGTTTACTAAGATTAAATTCAACCAGCTTTCCAGTTGTAGCTTCAAAT
>JBJXGB010000102.1:0-19238 GCA_046152935.1 Cytophagales bacterium | reverse complement strand
GAGGTAAAAGGACATGTAAAAGCCTTAGATACCTGCATTTTTATGGCCAAAAGTAAATATCCATTTACCGAACATACCTTAAAAAAACTCAACGAAAACCTACTTTCCGCTCTTTGGAAATTTGATGAATATTATACCACCTATAAAGAGCAAAACCAACAACTTGGTGCCTATAAATCTATCAATAATAGCATAAAATACACCTTAGATGGCTCTGAAGGTCAAATCGAACCTACCAGCAATACCAACACAGTTGATACAAACATGCAAAAAATATGGAAGGAAAATGAAGGCATAACCGATTTTCTTGAAAAATGTGCCCATTTAGCCTATCAAATCTGGATAAACCAGCCTTTTCCAGATGGCAATAAACGAACTGCCCGTTTATCGGTTTCTTATTTGTTGATTTCATTAGGTTTACCACTTATTTCCTTCAAAGCAGAGGGCTATCATTTTAATGAAGGACTTCTAAGAAGCCATCAAGAGAAAACATTGCTGCCGATAATGAGCGTTATTGCCAAAGAAGTAAAGCAACAATTGAGTGAAATAATGGAAATGGACAAGAAACTAAAGATCGATAGACAACCACCTAAATTGGGCTTGGGTTCTACACTTATTTTTTAGTATTACAGCTTAAGCAAAAAGAAATAAGCTTTTTTTAAAACTCTTTTAGCCTTGGTACTGTAGTAAAAAGCAAGCAACTCACGCACCGACAGCCAATTTTTACAAGAGAAGCCTTTGTCCACACAAGCCTTGGACCAATAGTGAATCGGAAAGACACAAACCAAAATGCCAGCTTGTGCTTGAAGCCACTAACAAAGACTATAACTTTTCTATTCCAAAGCAAATCGCATCAGCATTACCCTATTTAAAGCATCCATTTCTACAATCAAAAAGGGTGTTTTGGCCGTCTTTTCTTCGCCAATGCATTGCCCAGTTTTGTCAATATAATAATAATAACTCTTGCAGTTGCGTTCTTTGAGTTCTTGGCGGTTTGGCTTGCCCAAAAAGCCATGCAAACGGGTTTCTCTCATGCCTTCAAACTGTTTTTTGATGGCATTCAAATTCTCTAATTGTGCTTTTCGTTCGCCTTTGCAGCCATCATGGTCATTTTTCCAAATCTCAACATCAAAATTGCCCAGTTCTATATTCTTATCGCAACCGTTAATACTTATCAACACCAAGAGAAGAAGTGAAAGCTTTGTTAATTTCATTTTTATATTTTTACAGCTTGAAATATTAAACCACGAATCTAATCATAAACAGATTCACACCCAGATTGTTGATTGAAAATGGCTGAAAATACAGAAAATCTACCTTCGGAGAATAATGAAGATAAAATACATGAAGTGGTGCCCGTGGCTGGGCTTTACGAAAACTGGTTTTTGGAATACGCCTCTTATGTGATACTCGAACGTGCCGTGCCTGCTGTTGAAGATGGTTTGAAGCCTGTTCAGAGACGTATTTTGCACGCCATGAAGGAAATGGACGATGGCAGATTTAATAAAGTCGCCAATATTATAGGCTCTACCATGCAATACCACCCACATGGCGATGCCTCGATTGGCGATGCCATTGTAGGCTTGGGGCAAAAGGATTTGTTGATAGATTGTCAGGGTAATTGGGGAGATATTCGCACGGGCGATTCCGCTGCTGCTGCTCGATATATAGAAGCGAGGCTCTCAAAATTTGCTTTAGAAGTAGCCTTCAATGCAGATACTACCATTTGGCAGGCTTCTTACGATGGCCGCAAGAAAGAACCTGTTACGCTACCCATGAAATTTCCTTTATTGTTGGCACAAGGTGTAGAAGGCATAGCTGTTGGCTTGGCCACCAAGGTAATGCCTCACAATTTTTGTGAATTAATAGAGGCTTCGATCAAAATATTGAAGAATGAACAATTTGTAATATTTCCCGATTTCCAAACGGGTGGTGCGGTAGATGTCGCAAACTACAACGATGGCCTAAGAGGTGGTAAAATAAGGGTAAGAGCTACCATCGAGGAGTTTGACAAGAAAACCTTGCTCATTAAAGACATTCCTTTTGGCACTACTACGGGTAGTATCATGGATTCGATAGTAAAAGCCAATGAAGCTGGCAAGATCAAAATAAAAAAAGTAACAGACAATACCGCAAAAGACGTAGAAATAGAGGTGCAATTGCAGCCTGGGGTGTCGCCAGATATTACTATTGATGCTCTTTTTGCTTTTACAGAATGTGAATCTTCAATTTCGCCCAATGCTTGTGTAATAATAGACGACAAACCACGCTTTATGGGCGTGAGCGAAATACTGAAGTATTGCACGTTTAGAACCCAAGATTTGCTGCGTCAGGAACTAGAAATAAAGCGTAGAGATCTTCAAGAAAAAATATTTTTTAGCTCTTTGTTGAAAATATTCATCAATGAAGGCATGTATAAAAACAAAGAATATGAAAGTGCAGGCACGGCAGACGCCTGTTTCACGGTTCTTAATACCCTTTTTGAGCCTTTTTTTACTTTATTTTACCGAAAAATAGAAAATGAAGACTATGCAAAGCTCATTGCCAAGCCTTTAAGTAGCATTACAAGGTTTGATTCAAAGAAAGCTGATGAACAGATGAAGGCTCTGGAGGATGAAATTAAGAATGTAGACCACGATTTGGCCAATATTGTACTTTTTACCATCAATTATTATAAAAATTTACTTTTAAAATATGGAAAAGGCAGAGAACGCAAAACGGAAATAAAGACTTTTGACACTATTAATGCCTCTGTGGTGGCAGCTGCCAATCAAAAACTGTACGTTAACCGTGCCGAGGGCTTCATTGGGGTTTCGCTCAAGAAAGATGAGTTCGTGACCGACTGTTCAGACATTGACGACATCATTGTGTTTAGAAAAGATGGCTTTTTTAAAGTAGTGAGGGTAGATGCCAAGGTATTTGTGGGCAAAGATATTTTGCACATTGCGGTATTTAGAAAAGACGACCGCACGGTGTATAATATGGTGTATACCGATGGCAAATCGGGTAAATCGATGGTGAAAAGGTTTCAAGTAACCGGTATTACCAGAGATAAAGAAAACGACCTGACGATGGGTAACAAGGGCTCTAAGGTATTATATTTAGCCTCAAGGCCTAATGGGGAATCGGAAATCATTACCATTATCCTCACGCCTGCAAGTGTGGCCAAAAATAAGGTTTTTGACTACGATTTTAGTGAATTAACCATCAAAGGGCGTACTTCCCAGGGCAATATTCTCACTGTTTATCCGATTAAAGGCATAAAATTCAAAGCTCTGGGTAGTAGCTCGCTTGGTGGAACAGAAATATATTACGATGAAACCACCAGCAAGCTCAATACCGACAAAAGGGGCAGATTTATTGGTAATTTCAATACTGACGATAAAATAGTGGCCATCTATAAGTCAGGAGAGTATGAATTGACAAATTTTGACTTAACAAATAGGTATGATAACAATAGCTTATATGCACTTGAGAAATTCAATGCAGAAGCTGTCTTGTCGATTGTGCATTTTACGGGCGATGATAAAACGTATTATGTAAAACGCTTTAGAATTGAGGCCAATAAGCTAGATACTAAGTATTTATTTATCTCCGATACTAAAAATTCGAGGCTAGAATTGTGCACCACCATAGATAATGCTGAAATCGAGGTGGTATTTGCCTCTACTGGCAATAAAAAAGGGCACACAACCAAGATTTTGCTAAAAGATTACATAGATATTAAGGGCTGGAAAGCTATTGGCAATAAACTGGCAAGCATGGAGATAGAAAGCATAAAGCTATTGCCTCCAAAAGTAGAGAAAGAATCGACAGAAGCTAGTTTATCGCTATTTGATGAAGAGAAAGGCGACACAAATGTAGCCGAAAATGATAAAAAAGAAGACGACAATGGGGGAGAAGAAGGCCTGTCGGCAGGCACTACGCTAGAGTTGTTTTAACCTTTAAGTATTCAAATTAATAAAAAAAGTACCTTGTGAAAAGATGGCCTTGTTGTTCCGTCTAAACCAAATATTAGGTTAAGTGTGGCTATTAGTTTCATAGTATGCAGTTTGCAAAGTACATGTCTATTTCGCCTTTGTTTTTGGCATCTATTTTACCTCGGTAGGTACATTCAAACGATTTTTGTACTAAAAAATAGGTCTCTTTCGAGATATTTACCTTGTTTTGGTCGCTTGTTGATTCCAATCTTGAAGCAATATTTACTGTATCGCCCCATACATCGTATGCAAATTTGTTAATGCCAATTACCCCAGCTACTACAGGCCCAGTATGAATGCCTACCCTCAACGGCCAACCGGCATCTTTAGCAATCTGAATCATTTCTAGACCTGCTTTTACGGCATCAAACGCATTTGTATGGTTAATAATAGGTAGGCCGCCTGCTGCCATGTAGCAATCGCCTATTGTTTTTATTTTTTCTAATTTATTATCAGCACAAATATTATCAAATTTATAAAAAAGAGCATCTAATTTTTTAGTGAGTTCGATGGGCGACAGCAACGTGGCATGAGAAGTAAAGTTTACTAAATCTGCAAATACGATAGTTGCACTTTCATATTGTTTAGGTTCAGAAAATCCAGTTTCTTTTAGCTCATTAGCTATCGATTCGGGTAAAATATTTAATAAAAGTTGATCTGCTATCTCTCTTTCATTTTTTACTTCAATAAGCACCTTTTCAAGTGCAGTATTGGTGGTATTTAATTCCAAGTTGGCAGTTCTCAATTCCTCAGTTCTTAGTTTAACATTGGTTTCCAATAGCTCGTTTTGCTCGGCAATCATTTGGCCATTTTTAGTAAGCAATTCTATTGTTTTCATTTGTGCGTTGGCTTTTTCGGTTTCCGCTATTTTTATGCGATAAGAAAGCCCAAGAGAGAAAATAGCAAACTCAAATATTGAGCCCACTTGAGGCATATATTCAATGATTCTAGTATAACCATTGTGTGGCACTAATGCCAATAAATACAGGCTGTATATCAGGCCAGAAAAGAGTAAAAGAGAGTTGCCGATGATATAATAAATAGCAATTTTGTTGCCATTTTTGTAGCACACAAAGGATATAATGGCATAGTAGCTTATAAATGCAATTAAAACATAAGTCATGGCATTTCTGCCCAGCCACCAATAGCCGATCGCCAATGGCAAGTAACATCCAATAAGTAGACTAAAGAATACAAAGTATAATTTATCGGTTTTAGGTGCATACATTTTTGTTTTCAGATAGATGCGGCTAAAGTATATGTAAGCCATAAAAGTAGCCGGAGCTATCAAAATTCTAATCATACGGTCGTGGTATGCAAAATTTGATAATATAGTTTCAGAAGGATAACCATCGGAAAATATATTGAACAGAAAAAAAGCAGCCACCGATACCACATAGGCACTGTATTCCTTGCTTTTAAGCGAGATGGCAAGAAATAAATTATAGAAAAACATGATGAAAATTGCACCATAATAAAAAGAGTTAAGTACCCTTCCCCTTGTGAGATTTTCGTCAAAGAATGCAGTACTGTATACAATAAAGTATTCAGACATAAACTGCATAAATTGCTTCGAAAAAGCATTTTTATTCTCAATTCTGATAAAATAGCGATACGTTTTAAGGGCAGGCACTTCTATTTTGATAATATTATCCCGTCCTATCTTTATTTCTCTTTTATTAATAGGAATGTTTCCACCTGCATTGATGGTATTAATAAGAGTGTCTTTTGAATACACATAAATAGTAATGTATTCTGTTTCATCTCCCAAACCAATATATTTTGTCTTTGCTGTATTACTGGCATTGGCAATTTGTATGCTCATCCAATGTGTGCTTACAGCTTTATCTATTAAGTTTTTGTTAAATGGTTTGAATTGTGCCAATACTGAATCTTTGGCTAAATCCTTTACATTCATATTACTTAGACTGTCGGCACATATTTTTAGGTATGGTTTTAGGCTTTCCAGATCAATATTTTTAGATATTTCCAATGTTTGAGCATTGATTATAGCCGAAAAAAGCAATAAAAACAGATAAATAAAGGTTTTGAGGCGCTTCAACGTTGTTTTATTAAGAATCAGGTATAAAAATAAAAATTTCAATCAGTAATTTATACAAACAGTAATGAGTTTTCGTGTTTTGCTGTATTTTTTTTGATTGATCCTGAAAATGAGATTTAAAAATATTTATTTATTTTTGCTTTCATAATAAATATTGCATTTTTACGCAAATGTATTAAAAGCTAATTTTTTGATTAGATGCGGGCTCAAAAAGTAATAAATTTTGTTGTTGATACACTTGAGGAGAAATTGCCTTCTGGTTTGGTATATCATTTGGTCGATCATACACTCGATGTGATTGAGGCAGCGTCACGTTTATCTAAATTAGAAGGGTTAGACGAGGCCGAGCAAGAATTGGTAATGGTGGCGGCAGCCCTCCACGATTTAGGCTACACTGTGAAGTACAGATTTAATGAAGAAACAGCCGCAGAGTTAGCCAAAGAAATATTACCACACTATGGATACCACCCTAAAGAAATTGCCATTATAGAAAGTTGTATTTTAGCGACTCGGATACCACAAACTCCTACCAGTCATTTGGCAGAAATTGTGTGCGATGCCGACCTCGATTACCTGGGTAGAGACGATTTTCACCATATTTCTCAAAAATTGCGAAACGAATGGATCAATTTTGAGCTAATAGGCTTTGACGACAAAGAGTGGAACAATATCCAATACGAATTTCTATCGCAACACATATATTTCACAAAATCTGCCAACAAATTGCGAAACGAGCAAAAGCAAAAACACCTAAATCAGATCAAAAACCTCATCTAACCGTACAAAAATGTCAAATTCAACCATAAAAAACAAGATTGAAGTTTTGCGTAACGTAGAAATCTTTAAAGATTTTACAGATTATGTATTGAAAAGTATTGCCGATGTACTTGAAGAAGTTGAAGTAAAAAAAGGAGACAATATCGTCACCAAAGGCGAAGAAGGCAGGTGTATGTACATATTATTTGAAGGAAAAGCCAAAATACATGACGATGAGGTGAAAATAGCCGATGTAGAAGCTGTAAGTATTATTGGTGAAATGGCGTTGCTTACCTCTGAGCCTCGAAATGCTACCATCACCGTTACAGAGAATGCCAAATTGTTGCTATTAAATCAAAATGCCTTTGAATTAATATCAGAAGACAATGTAGATTTTTACAAGTCGATTGTAAAAATATTGATTAAAAAACTACAAACGCAAAACAACGAACTAATTGAATTTTCAAGAAATGCCAGAAAAATACTGGCTTCTGTGTAGAAAATAGATAGCATTTTTAAGTTTAGCAGTTAATCTGTTGATAATTAGCTAGATACGTATAAGTCTTTAGCTTTTACGAAATTGTTTCTTAGGAATGTGAGAATACGAATTATCGTATTTTAAATTAAATCACGTTTCTACGTTGCAATTCATCTATCTTGGTACAAAATAACATAATGGCAAAATACAAATTCACCAAGGAATACGATTTTAGGGCATCTGCCAAAATGCTTTATCCTTATTTTAGCACAGTGCAGGGGCTTTCGGAGTGGTTTGTCGATAAAGTGTGGGTCGATAATGAAAATGTATACCATTTTGAGTGGCAAGGCGAACCGCTCAAAGCCATGATGAAGTTGCACAAAATAAATACTTTTGTTAAGTATGAATTTTTCCCCAAAGCCGAAGTAAATGGTAAAGAAGCACTCAATTATGTTGATTTCCATCTCAATCCCGATGAGATGACGGGCGATACTTATGTAAAAGTCACAGATTTTTCTGAAATGGATGATGAAATCGAGCTCAACGAAATGTGGGACAGTTTTATCGCCACACTCAAAGAAAAAGTAGGTGGGTGATGTTAGACTTTATTTATATTTGCAGATTAATAAGGATATTTTATTTAGGAAGTCGCATTTGTGAAAAAAATAGATAAACTCATATTAAATGCTTTTTTAGGGCCATTTGTACTCACTTTTCTGGTTTCAGCATTTATTTTTCTTATTCAATACCTAATAAAATATTTCCCGGATCTAATAGGTAAAGGGCTTTCTTCTGATGTATATCTAGAGCTTTTTTTCTACTTTTCCATCAACGTCACACCCATAGCTCTTACACTAGCAATGCTGTTGTCGTCACTTATTTCTTTCGGCAATTTGGGCGAACATTTTGAACTCACAGCCATCAAGAGTGCGGGCATTTCTTTGATACGAACACTTGTGCCCATCTTCATTTTTTCGATTTTACTGTGTTTGTTAGCATTTTTTGTGAACAACAATATTGTGCCCAAAGCCAATTTGAAGGCTTTTAGTCTACTGTATGATGTAAGGCAAAAAAAACCCACTTTTGAGTTTAAAGAAGGTGCTTTTTACAATGGTATTCCTGGCTATAGCATCAAAGTAAACAAAAAATACGAAGACGGGACAAGTATGAAAGGGGTAATGATCTACAACCATTCGGCTGGGCGTGGCAACACCGAACTTATCATTGCCGATTCTGGGCAGATGTACATGATAAATAATGATAAATACCTCATTATGGAGCTTTTTCATGGGGAATCGCTCTCAGAATTGGTAGAAAACAAGAAGCAAAACGCCCAAGAATTTGCCAGAAATAGATTTGACCAAAGTAAGTTTGTGTTTAATATGTCTTCGTTTGATATGCAGCATACGCAAGAGGAGTTGTTTTCTTCGCACAAAATAATGCGAAATGTAGGCGAACTTAACAAAGATGTAGATTCACTTATTGCTCAACGAGATACTTTGGCCAAAGCTACCTTTGCGAGCGTAAAACCATTTTACAATTATGTGTTGAAAAATGATACTAGTGCCAACGGTAAAACATATGCCTCCAAAAAGTTTGATTATGTAAATGATACCACACTGAGAAACAATGTGTTACGATATGCTGCAAATTCCGCTAGGAGCGTAAAATCATATATTTCGAGCCAAAAAGATCGACTAGATTTTATTAAGAAAGAAGCAAATGGGTACGATATCGAATGGCATCGCAAATTCTCAATGTCTTTTGCCTGTTTGGTAATGTTTTTGATAGGTGCACCTTTGGGTTCTATCATCAAAAAAGGCGGCTTGGGTGTGCCAGTGCTTATTGCGATTGTATTTTTCATCATTTATTATATCATCACTATTATAATGGAAAAATATGCCAAGGAAGGCATTATTAATGTGGGTTTGGGCATGTGGATGGGAAATTTGGTGTATTTGCCCATTGGGATATTTTTCTTAATTCAAGCCAAAAACGACTCCAGAATACTCGAAACAGATTATTTTGTGGTGTTATGGGGCAAATTCAGCCGAAGGATTAGAAATATTGTGAAACGATAAGCGGGCAATTGTGATAGGTTTGAAAGCCAGTTTTGAGTTATTAATTTTGCTTTCATCGGGCACGACCAATACAAACTCGTTTTTTATTCAAAAAATATTTTCATTTTAAAAATAAATATCTAATTTTGCAGATTCTAAAGAAATAGTAAAGAAATGTATTTGTCAGTAGAATCAAAAAAAGAATTATTCGCAAAATATAGCCCTGTTAAAAATGTAACAGACACAGGCTCAGCCGAATCACAAATTGCTTTATTCACAGAAAGAATAAACCATCTTACTGGTCATTTATCAACAAACAGAAAAGACCACGCTACAAAGCAAGGTCTTTTGAAACTAGTTGGTAAAAGAAGAAGATTGCTCAATTACCTTACAACAACAGATATCGAAAGATACCGATCGATTATCGCTCAATTAAATATCAGAAAATAATATTCGGGAATCTCGCATACCTTGCGAGATTCTTTTTTTTTCCGTTTCTGAATACAAGCTGTTTATAAATTCATTGTCACAAAAGCGGATCTGACAATCCCCTCTCTAAATCAACCCATTTATCATGTCTAATTTGCTGCCCAATCATAAGGTTAAAACTTTTCAGATGCCTGATGGTACTGAAATTTCGTTAGAAACAGGAAAACTCGCCAAACAAGCACAGGGATCTGTAGTGTTAAAAGTAGGCAAGACGATGTTGCTTGCCACTATGTGTTATTCAAAAGAGGCAAAAGATGGTGTAGATTTTCTGCCGCTTACGGTCGATTATCAAGAAAAATATGCTTCTTTGGGTAGGTTTCCAGGCGGTTTCTTCAAAAGAGAAGCTCGCTCTTCAGAATATGAAATTTTAATTAGTCGGTTGATAGATAGGGCAATTCGTCCACTTTTTCCGTCCGATTGGCACGCGGAAGTTCAATTGCAAGTTACCTTAATATCTGGCGAAAAAGACGTAATGCCCGATGCTTATGCAGCCTTGGCAGCTTCTGCTGCATTAATGGTTTCCGATATTCCTTTCACAGGCGGCCCTATTTCAGAAGTGAGAGTAGCACAAGTAGATGGTGTTTTGAAAGTAAACCCCACTATTTCTGAAATTTCAAAAGCTACGCTCGATTTGATGATAGCCGGTTCGGCAAAAGATATTGTGATGGTGGAAGGTGAAGGCAATGAAGTATCGGAAGAGTTAATGTTGGAAGCTTTATCACTTGGGCATGATGCTATCAAAATACAATGCAAAGCACAGAAAGAGCTGGAAGAAATGGTGGGTAATACAACCAAAATAGAATACAGCCACGAAAAAAACGATCCTGAGTTAAAGGAAAAATTATACAAATTGCTTTACGACAAAGTATATGCACATGCTAAAAAATGCAATGCAAATAAAGCAGTGAGAGGCGAAGGTTTCAAAGCAATTATTAAAGAATATATAGCTTCTTTGCCAGAAGACACCACAGAAGATATTGGTCTGGTAAAGAAATATTATCACGACATAGAGAAAGATGCTGCTAGAAACCTGGTGTTAGATGATCGTATTCGTCTAGATGGTCGTCAGCTAGATGAGGTTCGTGCTATTTGGTCTGAAATCGATTATTTGCCATCTGCACATGGGTCAGCAGTATTTACCAGAGGTGAAACACAGTCGCTCACTACGGTAACTTTAGGAACAAAATTAGATGAGCAAACGATAGATGGAGCTGTACTTTCGGGTTCTTCAAAATTCAATTTGCATTACAATTTTCCTGGTTTTTCAACTGGCGAAGTAAAGCCAAACAGAGGTTTGGGAAGAAGAGAAGTAGGGCATGGCAATTTGGCTCAACGGTCGTTGAAAAAAGTAGCACCACCAGAAAGTGAATTTCCATATACGGTACGTGTAGTTTCAGATATTTTAGAGTCAAATGGATCATCATCAATGGCGACAGTTTGTGCTGGTTCTTTGGCCCTGATGGATGCAGGTGTGCCTATGAAAGGTGGGGTGTCTGGCATTGCGATGGGTCTGATTACCGACACCAAAACTGGTAAATATGCTGTATTATCTGACATTTTGGGTGATGAAGACCATTTGGGAGACATGGATTTTAAAGTGGCTGGTACAAGCAAAGGTATCACTGCTTGCCAAATGGACATAAAAGTAGATGGTTTGAGTTATGAAGTTTTAAAAGAGGCTTTGTATCAAGCGAAAAAAGGCAGAGCACATATTTTGGCGGAGATGAATAAAACGATTGCAGAGCCAAAAGTCGAACTGAATGCAAATGCTCCAAGAATATACACAATAAAGATTGATAAAGACCAAATTGGAGCTGTAATAGGACCAGGCGGTAAGGTAGTGCAGGAAATACAAAAAACTACAGGTGCTACCATTACAATCGAAGAGATTGATAATAGGGGAGTTGTAAATATTTTTGCCGTCAATAAAGATGCGCTAGATGCAGCCGTAAGACGTGTAAAAGGCATTGTTGCCGTACCAGAAATTGGTGAAATTTATGATGGAGTAGTGAAATCTGTACAAGCCTACGGAGCTTTTGTTGAGTTTATGCCTGGCAAAGATGGTTTGCTACATATTTCTGAAATTAAGTGGGAAAGGGTAGAAAATATGGAAGGCGTGTTAGAAGTAGGAGAAACTTTAAAAGTGAAATTGATGGAAGTTGATCCCAAAACGGGTAAGTTTCGTTTGTCGAGAAAAGTGTTGCTGCCTAAACCAGAAGGCGCTGCCTCGCAAGCATAACTCTTCAGTCGAACTTAATAAAATACTCTTTGTTACATCTACGGGCGATATTGAAAATATAGGACATGAGGCAACTAAAAATAAGCAAACAAATTACCAACAGAGAGAGTCAATCTCTTGATAAATACCTTCAGGAAATCGGCAAAGTAGATTTGCTCACACCAGACGAGGAGGTAGATTTAGCGAAGAGAATACGAGATGGCGATCAATTGGCGTTAGAAAAATTGACAAAAGCCAACTTGCGATTTGTAGTGTCTGTCGCAAAGCAGTACCAGAACCAAGGCCTTTCTTTGGGCGATTTGATTAATGAAGGCAATTTGGGCTTGATAAAAGCGGCACAACGATTTGATGAAACCCGTGGTTTTAAGTTCATTTCTTATGCCGTATGGTGGATACGCCAGTCGATATTGCAAGCTTTGGCAGAACAATCACGTATTGTTCGTTTGCCATTGAATAGGGTAGGGTCGCTGAATAAAATTTCAAAAACTTTCTCTGAATTAGAGCAAAAATATGAACGTGAGCCTTCGCCAGATGAGTTGGCAGAGGTGCTGGATGTATCTACTTCTGAAGTAGTTGACACATTGAAAATTTCTGGCAGACACGTATCGATGGACGCACCTTTTGTACAAGGGGAAGAAAACAGTTTGCTAGATGTATTGGCAGGTGACGATTCTGATACGCCTGATGGTGGCTTGGTGAGCGAATCGCTAAGAAAAGAAGTGCAAAGAGCTTTGCATACGCTTACGCAGCGTGAGGCAGATGTGGTGACCCTTTATTTTGGGCTCAATGGCGAACATGCCATGACATTGGAAGAAATAGGGGAGAAATTTAATTTAACACGTGAGCGAGTACGCCAAATTAAAGAAAAAGCGATTCGCAGATTGAGACATACCTCAAGAAGCAAAGCTCTGAAACCTTATTTGGGATAGCTTATTCCACTTGTGGAGAAAATATTTATTATTGGGCTGATGTGTTTTAGTAAGCAGATCAGCCTATTTTTTTGCCATTTTTATTGTTTATCTAAATTGTGACCTTGTTCCGCCTTGCCTCGAACTTACAAGGTTTTAAGGATTCGCAGCATTGTTTCTTGTCTGTATCACAGATTTTACCTTTTTCTGTTTTCAAGCAGTGGAATCAGTCCAATCTTTTTTAAGATCTGTGTTTCAAATAAGAGTTGTCTAAAGCAGTGATTTTACGGATTTAGAGATTTTACTAATTTTTGAAAATCGAGTAAATTACGATTTTTTTGGTTAGCCACAATGATCGGACTGATGCAGAAAAGCGTCTCACATGGCGCCATTTTACCTAAAAAACCTTCCATCAAAGCCAATAGGCTCGGTTTTGGCGATTTTAATCTCTCCGTAGAGCGGGTGATTGGGATTGAGAAGTAGATTTTTCTCAGTGGGTGAATGTATAGATGGAACTTGCAAGGCAATGCCGCTGCCAGTTTTTTTCCATTCTTTCACAAGTATAGCCAATTTATTGGGGTAAGGCACTTGGTTCCAATTGCTAGGCAGGTCTTTCACAGGCAAAACGTCAACAATGTGGCGTTCAGGAATGGCAATGTAGGCCAAAAACATGTCTATTGGCAATCTATTAGCGTTTGCTAACACTTCAAGTTTGGCCAATGCCACGGTTTCTGAGGTGTACAAAATTTGAGTGCCTACCTCGTGCCACCTGCCAGCCTCATATTTGCAACCTGTGCCTTGTAGATCTTCGATATACAGGCTCTTGGAAATTCTATACACTACCATCTCATGAATAAATGCCCCATTCGATGCGGTTGAGAATTGTCATTGCATACCTGGTGCCTATGGTGGAAGAAAGCAATTCGATGGGCTTTTTGTTGCCCATGGCAAAATTGGCCTCGTAAATCCAGCTTCGGAAGGCATCTATGCTGCCAAATACATCTTTCCCCTTCTTAATGAGCTCAGTCAGCTCTATCGTTTTTTCGGAGGCACCCGCATCTAGTTTGGTATTGCTTTTATGAAGACGTTGGTAGGATGTCTCTGAAATGTGTAAAATATTGCTAACTTCTTTGTTGGTAAAGTGCAGCCTTTCTTGTATTTTCTTAATTTTGTCAAATGGTAACCCCGACTCGCTCATCTGCATTTGGTAAAGTGGGTGTGGCTCATTTGCAAAGTATTCTGATAAAATTTCTTCCTCTTCGGCTGATTTATAATTTTTCATGTTATTTGACTGTTTGAAAACATTCAAATGTATGTAAATTTATTCGAAAATTATAATCATTCTTCCATTTATTAAGAAAAACACCTTCCAAGCTGCGAAGCGTGGAAGGTGTTTTTTTTGTGCATGCTATTTTGTATCACTAGAAAATGTTAGGAAACATCATCATTTTACTCTACTACCAATTTACTGGTTTGGGTGCCAATTTTCACCAGATATATGCCCTTTGGAAGCGCGGTATTGATTTCACTCAAACCTTCTTTCAATGCTTTTTCTACTACAATACTGCCTTGGGCGTTGTAGATTTGAGCTAGATTTGACAACTTTTCAAAAGTTGTCAAATCTGACAATTCGATCGAGAAACTACCATTGTTTGGATTGGGATAAATGGAGAAAAGACTAAAAGCGGTTTCACTAATTGAAGTTACCAAAGGCAATTCGAAATTGGCATCACCTGACGTGCCTGAGATGGTAACTGTACCAGCAGTGGCATCGTTAGGTATTTTTACTATTACCATGCCACCCGTAGCTGTAATAGGAGCCACGCAAGTTTTGCCCGCTTTGGATTTGAAACACACAAGCGTTACGCCTTGCAAATTAGTACCAGTTGCCGTTATATTTTTGCCTGGAAAACAAGGAGAAGCGCAAACTACATTGGAAACCACAGGCAGCACGATTGGCTTTGGCACGATAGTCAAGGTGGCATTAGTAATGCTGAATTCGTAATTACCAATGCTTAAGCCAGTTGCAGTGGCTAAAATGGCATAACTACCTGCAAATGAAGTATTTGTAACAGTTGAGTTATACAAAGCCACTACCTCATCGCCTGCAAATACACCTGAAACAGAACCATTGAATACTGGCAAGACATCGCCTTGGGTGATGGTTTTAGAGAAAGCCACAATAGAAGCTGAAGCTGGAGCAATGGTTACGATACCTGTAACCGTACCTGCATTATTTGCATCGTTGATAACACCTACGATGGTATAAGTACCTGCATTTTTAGGAGCGGTAGTGCTGCCATTGTAGGTATAGTTTACACCAATGGAACTAGACAAACCTACTACAAAAGGCACGATAGGCAGCCCATTATATACAAAACTTTGCAAACCAATAGGCGAAGTAAGCGTACTTACAAAAACTTTTGGGGTGATGGTTAATGTAGAATTTGTAATGCTGAATGCGTAATTATTGATGTTTGCACCTGAAGATGTGGCAACAATAGTATAATTACCAACTCCAGAAAGCGAAGTAGCGGAAGTTGAAAGACTTAAAACCACTTCATCGTTGTTGATTACACCTAATATTGTGCCAGTAAAGCTTGGTAAAGCCTCTCCATATACTTTGGTGGCATTGAAACCAAGAATCGTAGCTGATTTTGCATTAATTGTTAATGTACCATTGATGGTAGTAACTTCATAATTGCCAATATTTACTGCATTGGGGGTTATTTGTTGGGCAATAGGATAAACACCCGGAGCAGAAAACTGGGCAGCTGCGGTGGAATAATTGACGGGAATAGCATCATTGTTTACAATGCCCACTACCGTGCCTAATAAAGTTGGGTTGGGTTCTCCGTAGGTTTTGGTGGCATTGAAAGAGGTGATGGTTAATGGGGCTTTGGTAATAGTAAGTGTACCACCTACAGCAGTGAGATTGTAATTTGCCAAAGCTGCCCCAGTAACGGATATTGAAATAGGACATTCGCCTATGCCAGAAAGGGAGGTTGCCGTATTAGAATACGTGATATTTAAAGTTTCACCAAATACTAAACCTGCAATATTATAGGTAAATGATGGGTTTTGATTGCCATAAGCTTTCGATTTATCGAATGCCGAAACTGAGAGATTGGCTTTAGTAACTGTGATTACTCCAGTTGTAGTAACCCCAACGAAACTGCCATTGCCACTTTGAAATGCAGTAATGGTAACTACGCCTACACCTGTTGCAGTAGCCATATTGCCTATACCATTTATGATAGCATCATTTGAACTGGTGGCAGATACTACTAAGCCCGAAGTAGCTGTAATTAAAAAAACTGAACCATATCTTTCTGTGGCCGGGATCTCTATTTTTTGAGCATCTTTAGCCAACAATACACTTACGTTACCGCTAATATAATTCGCAACTGCCAAGTCTTGTTTGCTGTCTCCATTGAAATCACTTACAGTAAAGGCAGAAGGTGATGATTCAATAAAATAATCTATCTTTGTGCCGAGTGCTCCTATTCCAGTGTTTGTAAATAAGTTAAATAAACGACCACAATTACAGGCCACAACTAAATCTGGTTTTCCATCTCCGTTTAGATCTCCAATTTTTACTCTTAAAGGAGTTGAACTTGTAAGATAGTCAACCTTGGTGCCAAAAGTGCCATTTCCTGTGTTTGTCAATACGCTGATGGTATTGGAATTTCTATTTACAACCACTAGGTCACTATAGCCATCGCCATTCAGGTCGCCAAAATCTAAATCACGTGCAACTACTCCTACATCATATTTTAAAAAGGTCTCAAACGTATTCTGCGCAAAGATTTCTGTATAATTAATATTTGCTAAAGCAAAAAAGAAAATAGAGATTAAGTATTGAATTCTCATAATAATATAAAGTTTATAAGTTTGGTGTTAGTTTAATAGACACTAGCAAGGCAAAAGTAAAATTGGAAGGTTCAAAAAAGTTGTGTAATTTTTTTCTGAACTATGATATTTTTGATGGTATAATAGTATATTTTGTCTGAATTGGGATTTATTGGATTTTGGGATTAGCGAGATTATTTATTGTCTGAATCACTGATTTAATGGATTTTGAGATTTCACTGATTTTTTTCTTTCTTTAAATCACTTCAATCACAAAAATCAAAGTTTAGACAAAATAGTCCGTCTACACCAGCCTGACGCTGAAAAATGCGTCTGACTGGGGATCGGTCAGACGCATTTTCTGCGTCAGACCGATAAAATGAATTGGAACGGATGTCATCCCTTCGAGGGATGGTATCCCTTTTGATACGTTGTCAACGGCTAAAAGCCTTGACAATCGTTAATAGTTCTGGTTGTTTAGGTTTGAACGATTACCAAGGTGTGCGACCGTTGGTAACGTAACAGCCCTAGGGGTACTTCGGAAGTACCCCCTCCCGCTTCAAAGGCGACTGAAGTAGCCTTTGAAGCGAGCTCGGTCGTCTTTTTGGTAACACATCTTTATTTTGTAGTAGGTTAGTTCATCTTTTTGGCGACTGAAGTCGTCTTTTTGGTAACCTAGCTTTCCTTTGAAGTGGGTTAGTTCGGCTTTTTGGCGACTGAAGTCACCTTTTTGGTAACTAAACTCGTCTTTTTGGTAGTATCAGTCGCCTTTTTGCTCGCTCGACTTCTTTTTGAAGTGTGTTTGGGCTGCAAAAACTGTACTTTTCTTTAGCGGTCTGACGCGAAAAGCGTCTGACCGTGCCCCAGCCAGACCCATTCTTCAGGGTCAGGCTGGTATTTAAAAGACACCTTCATTTTTTCGGTCTAGTGGTGAAATATGCCTCTGACCGTTTCTGCACTATTCTTTATCGGTCTGACGCAGAAAATGCGTCTGACCGTTACAAAAAAAAGAGTTACTTTAAATCGGAAACTTGAATTAACTTTGTTAATAATAGAAAAATTGTGTACCTTAATGTTACACTTGTAAATTAAACCAGCATCAGCGTTTTCTCCCTAAGCTCAGAGCCACTAGACCCATGAAACGAATATTACTTGTACTTTTTTCTCTTTCTGTTTTTCATTTTTCTTTTGGAGTAACACGTACTTTTGATGGTAGCACTTCAACATTGTGGCACATT
The DNA here is from genome assembly GCA_046152935.1 of Cytophagales bacterium. Classification (GTDB taxonomy): domain Bacteria; phylum Bacteroidota; class Bacteroidia; order Cytophagales; family UBA9547; genus CAZMFZ01. Next base: position 1,176 of record JBJXGB010000102.1, on the reverse strand, counting down.
GCTACCAATTGGAGTGGAAATGTGGTACCTACCATTGCAGATGATGTAATTATTCCTACGGGCTTAACAGTCAATATCTCTACAACAATAAGCGATCCTAATGCCATCTGCAATAACTTAACCGTTTCTGGCACAGGCGTATTAAACATCCCAGGTACAAAAACGATTACAATCAATGGAAGTGTATTTGGTAACGGTGCTATTGCAACTACAAACTTTGTTGGAGTATTTGGCACACTAAGGTTGAGGGGCAACAACAACCATACAGGTGCTTTTACACCAAATATCGGTGGTTCTTTTTACTACGAAGGTGCAGGCACTCAAAGTGTAAGGGTTACAAATTACGGCAATTTAATTATTGCTGGTTCTGGTACCAAACTTATGCCTACTGGTGCAACTTTTACAATATCGTCTGGATTAACAATAAATGCACCTGCTGATCTTAACATAGGCGCGGGAGCTACAAAAACTATGGTTGTAGCGGGAAATGCAATTATTAATGGCGATTTATATAATGGTAGTTCTAATGGCAATATCATTAGAATAAATGGAAATCTTTCGGGCTCAGGTCGAATCGTTTTCCTTTATTCTGCAATATCAGAATTACAGCTTTATGGAGCCTCGAACTCAATAGGAGCGTTAAGTTCTTTGTATCGTGCAAATCATACAGTTTCCTATTTAAGAAATGGCAACCAAACGGTTTTTGGCAGCGATGAATATCCAAACCTAAATATTTCTGGTTCTGGGGTGAAAACTGCATTAGGAAACATTGCTTGCGCAGGCGCAAGCATAGCTGCCGAATTTACACTGGGCACAGTAACTACTGCTTCGGTTGGGCAATATAATTTTGCCAGTACGGGTTCAATTTCGATTTTCTCTGGCGGAAACAATAAGTTTGATTTTGGTAGTGCTACAGCAAAAAGGGTAGATTTTCAGGGTGGGATTACCGCCTATGCACCATTAGTGATCACAGGCACTGGTTTAGCTCATTATGTAGCAGTGGGTGACGTGTTAGATTTTAATGCCTCAAGTATTGTGCATTCCACAGGTCAAGGGACAACATTTGATTATTATGGCATCAATATGGGTATTTTAGATAATAACAAAATTGTTTATGAAAATCTTATTTTATCGGGTTCAGGAAATTATACACTTCAAAATGGGGGCATTCTTGAT
>JBJXGB010000101.1:0-2979 GCA_046152935.1 Cytophagales bacterium | reverse complement strand
CGTTGCTCAATGGCTTTTTCTGGTTCGCACTTTACATTGAACGATAAATTTTCATCGGAGAGTGATGTAAGACAAAACATTTTGCCCATTACTTTAAACACCAAAGTGTCTATGCCGAAGGGCAATTCTTCTGTGGTGAATGGTTTTGACATACAATATTCTCGTAGCGATTCAAGTGTCATATTTTTATGTGCTAGGAATGTAAATCTAAAAATCTACTTTGTAATACAATAAAGGTAAAAAACCCAGCTGGTAATTGATCTGAATCGGACTTACATTTGCTTTGGTTGGGTCGGGAGCGTACGTTAGTGCCAGCGGATTTTTAATGTTTAGCACGTTTACCAGATCGATCATAAGTTCGTGTGTGAGTTTTAGGGCATTGATGCGAATACCTAATCGCAGATCCCAACGAACATAATCTTGAAATTGGAGTGTATTGATCGAATCTTCTTTCACTTGGTAGTCTAGGTATTTATTAGAAGAATCAATATCGGCTGGCGAATAGCGTCTGCCGCCTGCCAAAGAAAGTTTTGTGCCCACTATTAACGTTATGTTTTTCTTTTTCCCAATTGTTTTTTCGTAGCCCGCCAATAGATTGGTGACATAATTTCCGTTGAAATCAGTATTTCGCCATGTATTGTCGCTTCCTCTATACTTGGATTGATAAAGCGAGGTCGTCCACAGCACGTAATAGTTTTTGCTAAAGAATTTTTCAACTGTAAATTCTAACCCATAGTTCTGACCAACGCCTTTATTTACCATAGGTGCTTTCGCAAAAAAACGCGAAAAAGATGCGCCAGAATTGATAAGTGATACTCCAGATGGAAATGGGTATACAGGAATATCCCACAAATTTTGGTAGTATGCTTCGATTTTGAACCGCAAATCGGGTCGGGCATTGTAATCATAACTGGCTATAAAATGCTGGCTTCTTGTATAACCCAAATTTTTATTGGGTATATCGGTATTGTTTGGATTGGTTCTGAAAAAGTAAAGATAGTTTTGCTGCATTTGGCTGTGTAGTCCGTAGCCAAAACTTATGGTATGCTTGGGTGAGAAATTGTAATTTACACCTGCTCTTGGTTCTACGGAAAAGCTATTGTTGTTTATCGACACATATTGACCATGTAAACCTGCGTGAAAAGTTAATTTTTCAGTAGCTCTGTATTTGAATTGTGCAAAAGGTTGAACCTGGATATAATTATTAGTTGCATTGGCTCTTACTTGAAATGCACTTACGCCATCATTACGGACACGATCTTTTATATTAAAATTAAACCAAGTAAAATAGTAACCAGCTTTCATACTCAATCGGCTATTGATTTTATGTTGGATATTTTGGTTGAACGATGTGCGAAGTTCCAATTGATCGAAGCCCAATATTCGTTTCAGATCTGTGAGTTTGTATGTAGCTGAGTCTCTGTAAATTAATTCGTGCCAACCATCTATTTTTTGATACGATTGCGATAATGTGCTGGTAATATGTGTTTTGGGATTAAAGAAATACACATGTTGGGCTCCAAATACACCCATTTGTGTGCGAAAATACTGATCGCGGTTTTGGTCGCCATACAATTCTTGAGGTCTTTTATCTGTATTGCTTAATATAATATCGATGGAACTTACACCTCCAATGGCAAATACAGAAAAAGTGCCAGATTTCAATGTTGGCATATTGATCCGAAAGGAATAATCCCAATAATTGGGTACAGCATCGGTGCCCAATCTTAATCGCAAACCTTGTAGCAATTGCAAGGTCGAATATCGAAATGTCGCTAAATAAGACGATTTCCCTCTTTTCTTAAAAGGGCCTTCTGCTGCCAATTCTGTACCCAAAACTCCAAATTGACCTGTAAATTCATGTTTTTCATTGTTTCCATTCCTCATTTTCAAATCAAAAACACCTGCATTTGCATTGCCATATTCGGCAGCAAATGCACCCGTCATAAAATCGGAGCGAGCGAGAAATTTGGTATTGATTGCAGATACTGGCCCACCTGTACTGCCTGCAATGGCAAAATGATTTGGATTGGGAATGTCAATATCGTTCAATCGCCAAAGCAAACCCAAAGGTGAATTGCCCCTTACGACAATATCGTTTCGAGCATCGCTGGTGCTATTTACGCCTGCAAAATTTCCGGCCATTCGTGCTGGGTCTTGCCGGCTCGATGCATATCGGTCGGCTTCTTCGACAGTAAAAGAACGAGCGCTAATTATCGCCATATCATTTACAGTCTGGTCTTTGCCCAAGGCATTGATTGTGACTTCATTTATCTCTTGAATACTCTCTTCAAGCGAGGCATTTATTACTGACTCTTTGGCTGATGTCACCACAATTTCGCTTATCGTCAAAAGCTTGTAGCTTAAATATGAAAATTGGATTTTGTGCCTACCAATCGGTACATTGGCAAGTCTGTAATTGCCATCAATATCTGTTTCAGTTACAATTTGAACTTCACTATCTGCCAAACTTACCGTTACACCTACCAGAGGAAATTGCGAAGATTTATCAAAAACCCTTCCTTTGATGGTTTGGGTTTGATTTTGAGCTATAGACAGAGCAGATATAAATAGGTAGAATAGGGTAAATGCGTTTTTTTTCATTAGATGCTAGATACTAAAAGCTTGACTTAAAATAGCAATTAAACAAAAAAAAATTTATCACCAAAGAAGTGAATATTTAACTGGTTTACAAACAGGCTAAGACTGACAAAATATATACGAGAAATAAAAACTTATGAATATTGAATACTTTTACACCAATCAATTGGAGATAAATCAACTAATGAAAAGCATTTGCAAGTTTGATTAATACTTTCATTAACTAATGACGATCATTATAGACTGTAAATGCTAAAGCGTTAGTTAATGAAACGTATTTTTAATATTGATTTATAAAAGCATTACTTAATGAAACGTATTTTTATTAATGATTTATAAAAGCATTAGTTAATGAAATAGGCTTTTGTGCACGTTTAT
>JBJXGB010000092.1:0-21891 GCA_046152935.1 Cytophagales bacterium | reverse complement strand
TATTCGTTGATAATCTCTTCTTTCTGCTTTTCAGTATTTTTATCTCCACAATTTTTTAATCCAATTTTCAGATTTTCAAGTACAGATCGATGATTGAAAAGCACATAATTCTGAGGAACTATGCCTACTTCACCTGCTTTTACCTGATGCTGGTCTACGCCAATCTTTATGTTGCCGCTTGTAGGATTTATGAGACCAGCTAATATTCTAAAAAGTTGCGTTTTGCCAACACCACTACGGCCAATCAATGAAACCACCTGACCCTGAGCCATTCCCGGCCTTGTGATGTTATGAATGATAAAATTCACATTTCTCAATATTATCTTTTCATCATATTGTAGATTGACATTATTGGCCGTCAATATAATCTCTTCCTTCTTATACATTATTTGCGAGTGTTTAATTTAGTATAAGGAAAAAACCAAAATCTTAGCTGCCCAAGCAAAATATCAAATACAATACCTACAAAGAAAATGATAACTAAAATGCCAAAAACAGTCGATAAATCGATGTATTTATTAGATTTTATGAGCATTGCACCCAATCCACCTTCCGACATGCTCAGGCCTTCTACCATGGTAATCATCATCCAAGCAATGGCAAAATTTTGTCTCATTACTTCAAATACCTGATCCAATCGTCCAATTATGACCACTTCGAGCAAAGTTTGCCAATTGTTCATTCTCAAGGTTTTGCACAAATCGTATTCTTCTCTGTGAATGGAGTCTAAAATAGAAACTAATGAAGTGACGAAGAAGGGTACAATACCAAAAATCAACAAGCTGATTTTCAATTGGTGTCCATTTTGAGTAATCAAAGTAAACAAGAAAATTAACCCTGTTAGTGTCAAATAGCGACACTTCATGATGAATTTTGCTAAAGGATTAAAGAAAGGAATCAATGACAGGTAACTGATAATTACGGCTATAATGATCGATATTCCCATTCCTTCTAACGTGAGAATGAGGCTGCTGAAGAAATTGTCGTAAAAATCGTAACTGCTAACTATTCTTAAAAGTCCTTCAAATACTTTCAAAGGAGTAGGGATAAGTCCATCGCCCCCAACTTGCCAGAAGAATAAAACCAACAAAATTTGGGCAATGATCAACGACACATATATATTCCTTTTAACAGAACTTAATGGTTCGAAAATTGACTTTAGTATATTCATTGGATTCTTCTTTAAACGAATTTTGGGAGATTGAAAGAATTCAAATTATTCTCCAAGCACAATTTGCACTCTTCTATTTTGTGCTTTACCAGCTACAGATGAATTATCGGAAATTGGCTGAGAAGCGCCAAGTCCTTTTGATTCTATTCTGCCAACTGCAAGACCTTTACCAATCAAGTAATTTTTAACTGATTTGGCTCGTTCTTCAGACAATGCTTGATTTTTAACATCCGAACCCACATTGTCCGTATGTCCATAAACACCTACTTTCAGACCTTCAGCAACTACAGCACTTTTCAAAATCTCATCGAGCATCTGATACGAATCGGCTTTTATCACAGAACTTCCAGTTTCAAATTGAATTTGATATGATTTTGATGAAACCTTTGAAGTGATTTCAGCTTTATATTCAATGGCTATTGCTTTGCCTTCCAATAGTTCAGGATGATTTACCAACACCGATTGTAAAAATGATTTATCCACTACTTTAGCATAAGGAGGGTAAGTAGCCATATATTCTGGGTACATTTTTGAAATTATGTCGCCAAACGTATTGTAAACAATTTTATAACGATCTAAACCATCTTTGCCCAAACCGAAAATATTGGCAGCGTCTAGCAGATTAAATGCCATTGATCCTCCCAAGCTTACATCCAGTCCAGTTGCATCTTTTTCTGTTAATCCATTATAATATTTCAACCAATATTCGCCATTTTGTTCGTTGTAAACTTTAGCTGAAATGTCGGCAGCAAATTTCTTCGCCTGGGTAAATGACCTGATTTGATCACCAGATTGACCTAAAGCCATGATAAGATTCTCGATATCAGTACGATGATCATAAGCAAATTTCTTGATCGTAATCGTGATATTAGGCATTTGCGATGCGTATTGTTTGGTAGATGCAATGGTTATTAACCCACCTTTTTGTTTGGCAACATTTACATCACCAGGGGTCCAAGTCGCCACACCATCTACTCCTACTGTAGTATCTTTGCTTATTTTTTTGCCATTTACTACGATTTTGCGGGTTTCTTTATAGCCAGTAATATACTTATTGGGTGCGTCTAAGAAATCATTTGCAGCAATTAAGTTTACAGCATCTGCATCAAAAGTGGTTTCGTCAGGATTTACCTTTAATCCATTATCACCTGCCCATTTTAACAGGATATTCATGTCTCCGTCTCTCATTACACAAGCTACAGTTTTGCCCAAAGCATTTCTTGGATTTGTTTTCCAATCTTCAGGTGCCATCAATTGATCTTCACCATACGATTTTCCCATGGCATAAAATGCAATCGGTTGGTATTCAGGGCCAAGTGGTTCCAATTCCTTTGTTAAAGCAGCAAAAAATGGCGGCATACCATCTCCCATAAAAGAAGCAAAAACAGCAGGTGTTTCAGGGTTTTTCTTATATTCTTGGGCAAATTTTACCAAATCGGCTATTGATTTGTTGCAATCATCTTGTCTCACCAATTCAACTTGTAATTTGGCTTGGTCTATCAATGAATTTTTAGTGGTGCTGATACCTCCGTTGGCATACATCAGAGGAAACTGGCTATTCCAAGCCATTATTTTCCAAACTATTTTAGTTCCGCCATTTACAGAAACTTCATCTGTAGGAATAGGAAGAAACGTAGCATTTCCCTGCAATGAGGCTTCCGGAGCATCTGGGAGCATTACTTTGCCCACATCGTGCGATTGTTTTGCATCTTGTGGTCTTTTATCCCACCATAATACTTTTCCTGCAAAAATAGCTCCTATTAATAGTATGATAATCAGGACTTTGCCTGATGTTTTGATTGTGACTGCCATAATTTTAAGTTTAATTGTGCGTAAAGGTTTATTGAATTTTATTTAATTATCTAAGTAAATCGTTGTAGGATGAAGTGTCAATTGAACCGCTATTCAAATTAGGATTTGATGATTTGATAGAAATTACATTCTCGCTTCTGTTGTGGATTTTGAATGATTCGTCTGAACTAAAAGAGTCTAGCATTTTCAGCCCTTCTTTTTCAAAAGTGGCATTGTCTAAATCTATTCCACGCATAAAGTCGGCTGAATACCCAATCGCTTTTTTCATGTTGGCCAATTTCCCGGCAATATCGTCTTTCAAATATTCCATGGACTGTTCAACTAAAAGTTTCTTCTCGGGATCGCCTTTGAATATTTTCAATGCTGAACTGAGTGCTTTATTGCCCGAAGAAACCGATCTGTACAAATCTTTTTTCAATTCCAGTTCATTTTTAGCATCTTCAATCATGTAAGCGCTGTTTTTATGAACCTTTGTCAAATAATCTCCAATTCTAGCCAGATTGTCTCTGATGGGTGTCAATTGTTGAATATATTCTTTAATTCTTCCGATCTGGCGGGTTGCATTTCCCAATTCTGGCATCATATTGCTTTCCTTGGCTGCTTCAGCTTTGCTCACCAGCTTATGCATTTCCTTCTCTTTTTCTTTAATCTTTAAATCGATTTTCTCTTTTTGTGTATCTACTTCTATCGATTGTTCATAAAGCTTTTCCCTCTGCTTCTCCATATCATTGATATAGTCTTCAGCAATGATGAATGGGTCCAATTCGATAACCAGCCCTACGAGTTTTTTCATCAATATCTCATAAAAATAATAGAAACTTAGCCTAAGTTTTCTATTGGTAATGCAATAAAGAAACACGCCCAAACTCGTTAAAGCAATTCCAAAATTCAGTGTATTCCAAACTACGGCCGATAATATGGGCATTACATAGTAACCAATGGCTATCGCGATGCCAATTCCGGCTACAACACCGAATTTGCCGCCTGGTCTATCCCAATAGGATTTTAATTTTTGTGAACTATCGGTGGGGAAGATTTGAGTATCCATAATTAAGCTAACGTTGATTGAATTTTTTGAATATCTAATGTTAATTTGTTCAACATCGCATCGCAAGCGGTGTTGTAATTGCCTTTGCTACTTATTAATTTACCCTCTATTTCTTGCAATTCCTTTTTCAAAATAGCGATTTTTGCTTGGGCTTCCGAGATCTCGTTTGTAAGCGTATGGATCTGATTAGAGTTATTTACAATCTTTTTATCAAGATCAGTTACTGTATTTTTTCTTGCCTCTAGTTCGGTTTTGCTTTTTTCAGCTACAGCTTTCTCAAATTCTGATTTGTCTTTTTCAATTACGGTTTTGTAATGTGTTACGCTTTGAACCAAGATTTCTTTGGTAAGACCTTGAATGCTCAAAGAAGAAAAGACAGCAGAAATTCTCACTTTCTCATCTGGAATATGCGCTTCAAGCGTTTCCATCATTTTCCAAAATTCGAAATAATCTGGGCCTGGAAGGTTGGCTTTGGTAAACAATTGTTCAAAATGTTTTTCGAATTTTTCTATTTCCCCTTGATTGAAAGAAGGTTTGTAATTGGAAACAGTTTCGTTTTTTGGATGTGATTGGGGTGCTTCATGCTTTGATGTGTTCGAATCAGCATGAACTGGCTCTTCTTCAAACTCAACAAATAGGCCCAAAGCTTTTTTAAAAATGCCACTCATAAGGATAGATTAAGTACTTCGTAGGCTAAATTGACTACGTAATAAATGCCAATATATGTTTTGTATTTTATATCTCCAAAAAATATCTTTTGTGTAGTTACCGTTGTATAAAATACAATTCCAAATTGAAAGCTAAATCGAAATTATGCTCAAATTTACAAAATATATCTTTTCATAATTTTCAATGTAAAACCTTGAAAATCAGCTCTCTCATTATCTCTCCTTCTTCAGTGTTATTACTCTCAAAGCCTTTGCTTCGCATATCTGCTTCACGCAAATAGCTAAATATTTGCAGCACTTTGCCATCTGAAAAACTTTTATTGGCAACAATGTATTCTTTGGCGATAAATGGATGAATTCCTAATACTTTGGCAATTTCCACGTCAGTATTTGCTCTTGCCGATTTTACCAATAATAGTTTTGAAAAATAGCCAAACAAGCTTGCCAACGTCATCTGGATTGGGTGCTCCTTGGTGTTTTCAGCAAAATAATTGACTATTTTGTTGCTCTTCAACACATCTTTTCTTGCCAAGGCATTTTGTAACTCAAATACATTGTATTCCTTGCTTACACCTATAAACTGATGCACATGAGCATCTGTAATCTGGGTTTTCTCTTTAAAGTTTGATAAAATCTTATCAATTTCATTATTCAATCTCGAAAGATTATTACCCACAAATTCCGCCAAAAGAGCGACAGCTTTTTCATTGGCTGTAAATCCACGTGCCACGATATTTTTACTGATCCATTCAGGTAACTGGTTGTCGTACAGCGATTTAGAAGTATAAATAATGCTCGTTTCATCAATAGATTTGGCTATCGATTTTCTACCATCCAATGTCTTGTATTTGTAACAGAACACCAAAATGGTGCTTGCTAATGGTTTTTTTGCATATTCTTCTAAAGGATAAAAAGAGATGTCTTTTCCGCCCACTTTATTTTTTACTTCTTTCTCTAAATCTTTGATATCCTGCGCTTCCTTTACGATCACCACTTGGCGGTCGCTCATCATCGGAAATCGCTTGGCAGCGGTAATAATGGTATTGATATCGGCATCTTTTCCATAAAGTATGGTTTGATTAAAGCCCTTGTCACCTTCATTCAAGGCATATTTCTCGATAGCATCAGCAATCTGGTCGATATAGTAAGGCTCTTCACCTTGCAAAAAATAAATTGGGGCAAATTTTCTCTGTTTTATTTCCGCAATAATTGCTTCAGGACTTAATGCATTATTTTTAGCCAATTGGATAATTGTTTTGTGCTATAAATCTATTATCGTTAAGATATATTTTCACAAATATCTATCAACAATATGGAAAAATTTACAAATTGTAGCATATTTGCAACTGCTATTTACGAACAAGTTTGTAGATCCAATATATGCATACGGAGCCTCCCCAGAATTATTGCACCTTTTTAGTTTCAACTCATTTTAACAACGCATGATTTTTGACCTTTTTTTAGTACTCGTGTTGGTGCTTTTAAATGCTTTTTTCGTTGCGGCAGAATTTGCCATTGTGAAAGTGCGTGAATCACAAATCGAAATTAAGGCCCAAACTGGCAATGGTTTAGCAAAAATATCCAAGGGGATTTTAAAGAATTTGAATGCGTATCTATCTGCTACTCAACTTGGTATCACTTTGGCCAGTTTGGCATTAGGTTGGATAGGCGAAGAAGCGGCCAGTGAAATTGTGCATCGAATGTTCAATGCTTTTGGCCTTGATATGGGTTCGACAACTGTGAATGCAATTGCTATTGGTATTGCATTTTTCATGATTACCACGCTGCACATTGTATTGGGCGAACAAGTACCCAAAACATTGGCCATTAGTTCTCCAGAAAAAGCCACCTATTTTATCACCTTGCCTCTTCGCGCCTTTTATGTGATTTTTAGGCCATTGATTTGGGCTCTGAATGGCACATCGATGGTGATTTTAAGAATATTTGGGGTGAATACTGCTAATGGGCATACCGATGACCACAGTGCCGAAGAATTGAAAATGTTGCTAGAAAAAGGCAAAGAACAAGGTGTAATTGAGCAAGAAGAGCACGAATTGCTCGAAAATGTGTTTCATTTCAACGAAACCACCGTTAGGCAGATTATGATTCCTCGAACCAAAATGGTGGCCTTGGAAGTAAGTGCGTCTGATGAAAAAATATTGCAAATGATTAACAATGAGGGCTTTTCTAGAATGCCTGTGTTTAAGGAGGTGATCGATGATGTAGTTGGAATAATTAGTACGAAAGATATTTTGAAAATGGTGAGTAGAGGCGAAAGCATTGTGCTCAGCAATTATTTGAAACCAGCTTATTTTATTCCTGATACAAAGCGTATCAACGATCTGATGAAGGATTTTCAGAAAAAACGCCTACACATGGCAATCGTTTTAGATGAATTTGGCGGAACTTCTGGCATTGTGACAATGGAAGATATTATTGAAGAGCTGGTGGGAGAAATTCAAGACGAAGACGATGATGAACAAAAACCTTTGGTTGAGAAAATAACAGAAAAGGAGATAGTAGTGAGCGGCATTGCCACTTTGTCGGAGGTAAACGAACATTTAAGACACCCACTACCTGAAGGTGACGATTTTGAAACAATGGCTGGCTTAATGAATTTTATTTTTGAAAAAATTCCTTCTGATGGCGATGAAAAAGAGTTTGGTGGCTATCATTTTACGGTATTGAAAATGGGCAACAAAATTGCCGAATCAGTCCGTATCGTTGAGCTGCTGAGAGAAGATGACTAGAGATTTTATTGATAAACAGCAGCTTATCACTTTCTTATTTTTCAGAAGTATGCAGCTAAACTGGAACGTAGTTGATAATAGCAAATCTTGAACGCTGATGTACAGTACTTGAACTAAAAAAGGCTCATTAATTATGATTAATGAGCCTTTTCCTTGATTGTAGTGACAGTCATAAACGCGTTTGCCTAATCATCAATATCGCCATTGAACTTCACAAGCACCGATTTTTGAGTTACCCTTGCTACTTTAAAATACCCTATGGCAGCAGTCGAACTCAAATTACTGGGAGGGTTGCCAGCAGGGGCACTAAACAAACCTCCATCGTTGCCCAAAACAGAATTTAAGCCTTGGTAATACACAAAACATTGCTCTGTAATTCCATGAAGCAGTACATTTACTGTATCGCCAGTAATAAAATGCAAATTTGTTGGTGGTCCGCCACCAGGTGGGGGCATGATGAAGAAATTGTCGATCGGTACTTCTGCAAGATTATTTACGAAAAAACGATCGTTGTTTAGAAATGGCTTCGTATTTCTAAACGCATACATTTGCACATTTACACGATAGGGAAGTTGTTTTAACGCAAAAATGCGAATTCTAAATACAGAATCGTCTACATTGATATATTTTTGCCCGGTAAAAAATACATCATTATACGAAAAGTTTCTCACCCTGTTGGCTGTAGCTTTTTCTCTAAAAACTGGCCTCAAGCTATCGATTTTAAAATTTTCGTAATTTGGCATTGCTTCGCTGGCGGTAACATTAAATTCGGGTGTAACTACACTCAAAGTATATGTATTTCCGGGCTTACCTTTCCATTGCGGAAATTTTGAAGACAAATACAGACCCGTTTGTGCCGAATATTGAAATGTATCGATCAAATTTTCATTGTCTTTAACGATTACTATCGCATTGGAAATTAAAGGGTTTGGCTCGGTAGAAAGTACATTTACTGATTTTGTAAGTCTTACGAAGTGATAACCTGTGGAGTCGCTCACAAAACCTTCAACAGCCAATTTTACGGAATCTTGATTGGGGTTAAAATCATATAATTTGACTTGACAACCGGATAAAGCAAGCAATAAGGCTGTTGGTAACAATATTTTTTTAAATGAGATCATGTTTTTTAGATTTTCGCAGTGAAAATTTTATGATTTGATATTTTATGATTTAGAAATTGAAAGTGTAGCTTACCGAAGGCAGTATTGGGAATACATAAGTGAGAACAGCCTCTTTGGTTTGCACACCTGGTATTGGATCTCCCGGGCCAGTGGTACCATCATCATTTTTTACATCAGTAGTAGCCGATTGTATGCCGATGGTAAATGGGTTTTTTCTATTATACACATTGTACAAAGAGAATGTAAGTTCGCTATTCCACTTTCGATTTGGCTTTTCTTTAGATTTTAGGGTGGCCGATAAATCTAACCTATGAAAATCGGGCAATCTATACCCATTTCGTTCCGATATAATATCTATTTGTTTGCCCTCTAGTATATATCTGCCTGTAGCAAGCGTGATTGGCCTGCCCGTTTGGTAGGTGAAAGTAGCTCCAATGGTCCATCTTTTGCCTAATTCGTAGGTAGCTACCATATTTAAAGTATTCCTTCTATCGTAAGTAGAGAAATAGGTTCTGTTTAGGTTTACACCATCAATTTGTCGTTCAGCCCAAGAAAGTGTATAGCCTATTTGCCCAGTCAATTTTCCTTTTGTTTTCACCAAAAAGAGTTCGGCTCCATACGACCAAGCGGTACCTTGGCGGATATACACTGGCAAATTGGTATTCAAAAATACATCTGAATTATCAGCAAAATCGACTGCATTTCGCATGTATTTGTAGAATCCTTCTACAGAAAATTCAAACATATTGTCTCTGAAATTTCTAAAATACCCACCTGCTACTTGATCGGCAACCTGTGGTTTCAGGTATTTGGTGCTTGGCAACCAAAAACTAGTAGGCAATGGAACAATACCTGGTGTAATTTGATGCACATTTTGCACCATGCGGTTGTAAGATACTTTTAACGAACTATTTTGATTAATCAAAAAGCGAGCAGAAAAGCGCGGCTCTGGATTGAGAAAAGTTTCAATAAACTGCAAACTTTTATACTCTGTCGAGTCTTTTCTTACAATATTTGAAATATCAGTAGGATTTTGGTAAGTGTAAAATTTGGTACCATTTTGTGAGCCTATGTTGGAAAAAGCAGACACGCGCACACCATATTCTAGCGAAAGGCGAGCTGTAACATCTTGTTTATTAGAGACGTACAATGAATTATCCCAAGCCCCAAGTCTTTGCAATCGGAGCGAAGGCACTGCCCCTTGGCCAATAAAATCGCCTGGTTTGAACTCTCTATAAGCAGAATTGAAGCCAAAACTTAATGTGTTTTTTGGATTAATATAGTAGCTAAAATCTTGCTTGATCGTAAACTCTTGTATACCTGCTTCCCAAGTAAAAATATTGCTGATGCCAAGTGCATAGTCGTAATTGCTGGCTATCAAAGTGGAGTTTGAGAACAATTTGCTATTAAAAATATGATTCCAACGCAAAGTACCTGTTGAATTTCCCCAATTGAAATTAAAATTATTTCCGAATTTCAGCACATCTCGCCCAAAATAGGTAGATACAAAAACCCTGTTTTTATCATCGATATTGTAATTGATTTTTGCATTAATGTCGTAGAAATACACATTGTTGTTCCTTGTATTTGGCGACAACAAAAATAAATAACCTACTAAGGAACGCCTTGCCGAAAGCACAAAGGATGCTTTTGCAGGTTTCTCTTCTACAACTTCTGTACTATCACTTGTTTTTCTCCTTCTAAATAGTTGCGGACCAATGGGGCCTTGCACATTGGCACGAATAGCCAATACACCTAACGACACCCCACCAGTTGCCCTTCTATTGTTGCCATCAATTGAGCGTACATCGAGCACAGACGATAATCTACCACCAAATTGTGCAGGAATGCCCCCTTTGTACAATTCAGATGATTTGATGACTGATGAATTAAATGCGGAAAGCAAGCCTCCAACGTGCGAAGGATCGTAAATAGGGGCCTCATCGTACAATATTAAATTTTGATCGGCAGCACCGCCACGCACAAAAAAAGCGCCTGTGCCCTCACCTGCCGACACCACGCCAGGCTGCAACTGCACCAATTTTATCAAATCGGGCTCTCCAAATAAGGCTGGTAGTTTTCTAAGTTGGTTTATATTCAATTCGACTTTGCTCATTTTCAAGTCCGACACATTGGCATCGACCCTTCGTTCGGTTATCACTATTTCATCTGTTTGAACCGATTCTTCCGCTAGATTGTAATTGAAAGTTTGATTTTTATTAAGCTCAATTACAGCGGTTTGCACTTTATATCCAATATATTGAATGCTAATGGTGTATTTTCCCTCAGGTAACGAAAGCGAATAAAAACCGTAAGCATTGGTAGAGGTGGCTGCGTTGGCTTCTTTGGCTGCAATGGTTGCCCCAATTAAGTCCTCGCCATTGTTTTTATCTTTTACGTACCCACTAATGGTAAATTTCTGTTGGGCTTGAGCCCAGTTCATCACTGTTAAGCTACAAATTATTAATAGCTTGTAAATTTTATTTTTCATCTATTGGTAGGATGGTTTGGTAAAGTTCTGAGAACTTTTTAGCAAATTTATCAAAAATATTCCACTTACATGAATTGAAAAGCACTGTTTATCGAAAAATTAATAGAATAATCGTGCGGAGATAGTATAAATGTGCATTACTTTGTAAATAGAATGAATAAAGTAGAGTTTTAATTTGGGAAAGAAACTAAATTTTATTTTTTCAGCTTAGAACCGAAGCACGATTTCAAATACTTAATAGCAGAAATTCATTCCACTTGAATTTTTTACTTTAATAATAAGAGAAACGTCTTAGGCAACACTGGGGTTTTGGAAATACCACAGTACCTTGGGTTAATAGAAAAGAAGCTCTAAAAGGGCAAAAATGACAACTACGCCACTAAAAATGCCATTTTTTTCAGCAGATACATCGATTGACCACCTCATTCAATTGCTTGACGATGCCAACCGATTGAGAATAAATAATATTCCGGAAGGCATTGCTATTGCTAAAAAAGTGATCGAAGCAGCCACCGAAAATGAATACGAAGAGGTGCTTGCAAAAGCTAATAATTTGATGGGGCTTTTTTTGATGATAATAGGCGATTATCAGCTATCAAGGCAATATAGTAACGAAGCTTTACTCTATTTTAGGGCTGTAAATGACCAAAAAGGGAGGGCAGATGCCATATTTAATATTGCCAGCACTTATTATAAAACAGACGATTTTCACCAAGGGCTGCAACTGCTTTTGCAATGTTTGCAATTGTATGGCGAAGTAAACGATTACTCCAATAAAGCCCGTGTTTTAAAAGCATTGGGCACTATATATGAATATTTTGGAGATACGGCAAAGGCTATAGAAAGCTATGAAAAATGTGTAGAAAATGCAGTAATAGCCAATGAACCGAATGTAGAGTCAAATGCTTACAATCCACTTTCAGGCACATATTTAAAGCTTGGTGAAGATGATGTAGCCATGCTGTTGGCCGAAAAAAGCATTGCCATCAAACAAAACACAAAAGATGAACGTGGGCTTGGTTTTTCGATTTATGGCCGAGGCAAGGTATACTTGAAACGCAAAGATTTTGCAAAAGCATTGATCGATTTTAACGAAAGCCTTGCCATCCATATGAAAATGGGCGATCGACTAGGCGAGGGCATGGTATTGAATAAACTTGGCAGAACGCATTTTGAAATGGGGCAAAACGAGAAAGCCATACTTTCTTTGGAAAAAGCAGTTAAAATTGGGGAACAGTTTAACATCAAACTAATAAGCTACAAAGCGTACGATTTGCTGTACCAAGTCTATAAATCTAAAGGCGATTGGAAATTGGCACTGGAATACCTTGAGTTGTCGGCTAACAATAAAGATTCGGCTGTGAAAGCACAAACGCAAAATGTGATAAAAAGCTACGAATCTATTTATAAGATCGAGGCCTTGGAACGAGAGGCAAGGGCACAGAAAGATTTTTACGAGATTGTAGAGCAGAAAAATGTAGAGCTCGATTCATTTTTTTACCGCGTTTCGCACGATTTAAAAGGCCCAATAAGCTCGTTGATGGGCTTGCACAGCTTAATTCAATATGAAACATTTGAGGAAAAAGCGATGGTATATTTCAAAATGTACCACAGCCAATTTACCCGAATACACATGATAGTGATGGATTTGATAAACCTCACACGCATGAAACACATCAACGAAAATAATGTAGAAATCGATTTTTTGAAAATTGCCAAGGATTGCGTAGGCTCATACATTTACCTAGAAAACCACAAAAATATTGTCTTTGAATACGATATTGAAGAAAATTTGGGGTTTTTTTCGCAATGGGTAATTGTGAACACTATTTTGCAAAACTTGATTGAAAATGCCATTAAATATTCTAAAAAAGACTTTGAAGATTCGTTTGTGTCGATAAAAATTTACAAGGAAGGCAGTTTTGTAAAAATTTCTGTGAAAGACAATGGAAATGGTATTTCTGAAGAGGACCAAGCCCTCATTTTTGATATGTTCTTCAGGGCAAACGACCAAACCGAGGGCACTGGTTTAGGCTTATATATTTTGAAAAGGGCTGTGGAAAGATTGCGAGGTGAGGTAAATCTTGAAAGCAAGGTGAACGAAGGCACTTTGTTTACAATAAATTTGCCCTATTAATGTAGAGGCAATTATCGCCTAATATTATTCATCTTCCTGGAAAAATGCGTATTATTTATGGTACACGCTCAAGTGTGGCAGTTCGCCCAAAAAGAGAAATACCTACAAAACCTCGTAGATTAAGTTTTTTCAAATCATTACCATCAAACCAAAGCGTAGAAGAATACAATGTGCCACTATCTACATCGTAAATTGTGCCATTTTGCCATTGCCCATTTTTGTACTCGAAGTTTTGTAAAAGCACCAAGCCAATTACGGACCTACTTCTGAGCTTTTCATCTGGATTTTTATCGTCTTTTCTATTATTGTTGGGAATGGATATTATTTTGCCAAAATACTTATTTCCTTCTTTGTAAATCTGAATTTTCCCGTCTTTTTCAGGTGTAAAATATATACCTATCACCTGATCTTGAGCAAAACCTCCAAAAGAAATAGCGATAATTAGGGCTACGATTAATTTAGTTTTCATGCAATTGACACTCTAAAGTTTGTTTTTTGAAATTTTAAACGGCCTTGGGTACACCAATTTACATTCTCCTCTTGTACAAAGGCACAGTGCTGCAAGGCTCACCATACATAATGCTAGCAGCAAGAGGTCGCAAACGGTACGCTAATTCTGCAAAAGCATACACAGGAACAGGCTGTTTGCTACAACCTTTTATTACTACCTTCGCATTTTCATAATCAGCAAAAGGAAAATCAGCAAAAATATCGCTCCAAATGCTTTGCTCAAGTGCTTCTAAGTTACCAAAAATAAGTTTTTCTGCAAACGGTTCTAAGCTGATAGCCAGCAACATGTAAGCCCAAGTAGGTACAATGGCATCTTCTGAACACATAATAGCCACATATTTCCCTTGGTATTGGCTCCAATCGGTAGCTTTTATAAATTCTCTGAAATCTTTCTCTTTCAATATCAAGCCTTGAAACAGCTGGTCTTTTATATCTAGTAACACCCGTTCGCCAGCCGGATACAATTCTTCCAAATTGATCGAAACCAAGCTGCTGCTAGTTACTTTATTGATTATAAGGTCATCGGTGAGTTCCATAACTAAATTATACTACAAACTTTTAGAAAGTTTATGCCATTAACGAAATTTTTTAGAGGTGCTAAAACTTCGAGAACTTTTGAATACTTACAACTACTATTTGAACTCTTTGGTGATAGTTTCAAGAAAAATAATGGGGAAAAACAGATCATCGAAATAGCCTTTTATTTTATCTTGATTCATCATGGTTTGAAAAATGGTTGGCTCAAACAAATCTTCATCGTGGTAAATGGCAAAATATACTTTATTATCTACAAACGAAATCATAAACTCGTTGTGAATATCGTGTTGGATCGATAAAAGTGAATCCACCACCGTTTTGGTGAGTGTTCTGTGAATATTTTCTCTGCCTTTCAATACTTTTATATAGAACAACTTGTCGAACAATCCATTTCCGATTTCAAAATCTTCGTCTTCATCTGGCCAAGGCAAGGCGGCCGTTTTCAATAACACATTGCAAGGAAAATTCTTGTCAAATTCAGTCACGAAAAACAAACCTCTGAATTGATATTTGTTGCTTGCAGCTTTTTGGTCTAGTTTATTTTTAAATTCAGCTAAAAATTCTGAAAACTGAATCTTTACACCGTTCAATTTTCCAGCCACATGGTCATCGCCATACACTACTGTACTCTTGTTGGTAAAAAATTCAGAATTGTCGTATTCTGCATCATCTACTTTGTTCAAATTATCATAATCTAAAGTTGGGCTAATGTATTTGATTATTTTTCCAATGATTTTCTTCTTAAAATTTTTGTAGAAAATAGTATTACCCAGTAAGTAATTGATGTAAATAGGTGGCCCGATGAGCAAAACTATGGCAGGAATGAGCACAAGCTCTTGTTTGGTTTCTATATAAATAAAAACGCAAGTTGGTATTAGTATCAAAGGAAGTATGGCAGATAGGAGCAATTGCAACACGATTGCCTTCCTGTCTTTTTCTGTATATACCAATGAATGCACTAAATCATCTTTGTAAAAATTTTTAAATTCCTGTTCGCGTATCATGATAATTATGGTCTGGTTGTAAAATTCGAGCTTGTCTACTTAAACAAAGTTATGTTTTAATTCTAAATAACAAAACTCTATGAGGCGTTGGGCAAATATTTTGGCTAATTTTGCAACATTATGGCAAAAAATAAATTTGAAAATAGAGAAGTTTTAGGCGAGGATAAAAAAAAAGTAACAAAAGACCGTGCCAAGAAAGCTTGGAAACTAACTAGATTTGTAAAACCATACGCATCTCTTTTTTTTGCAGGGTTGTTTTTCCTGCTCCTTTCCAACGCCACCATATTATCGTTTCCATTTTTGACTGGCAAGCTCATCGATGCTGCTACTGGCAAGGGCGTAGGAATATTGGCTAGCATCAACACGATCGCCATTTTGCTTATTGGTATTTTGCTGCTGCAATCTGCCTTCTCGTTTTTTAGGGTCTTATTATTCTCTAAAGTGAGCGAATTTGCAATGGCGAATATCAGGCAAAATCTCTATAACAAACTCATTTACATGCCAATGGCTTTCTTTGAAAAAAGAAGGGTGGGCGAACTTACTAGTAGAATTACTTCAGATGTTTCACAACTCCAGGATGTGCTTTCCATCACTTTTGCCGAATTTTTGAGGCAAATTTTCACTTTGTTAATTGGCACTACTATTATACTAGTCACCTCTACCCAACTATCAGTTTTTATGTTGCTTACATTTCCAATATTGGTAGTGGCGGCTATGTTTTTTGGCAAAACTATACGCACCTTGTCGCGAAAAACACAAGACGAACTCGCAGCCGCCAATGTGGTAGTAGAAGAAACTTTGCAATCTGTACAAGTGGTGAAAGTATTTACCAATGAAAAATTGGAGTCCAATAGATATAAAAATGCAATAAACAGAACTGTAGAAAACGCCTTGAAAGCTGCCAAATACCGTGGTGCATTCATTTCTTTTGTCATATTTGCCCTTTTTGGAGGCATCGTGTTGGTGCTGTGGTATGGTGCAGGCTTGGTAAGCAAAGGCGAAATTACCATTGGCGATCTCACTTCTTTTATCATTTACACTTCTTTTATTGGCGCTTCGGTGGGTGGTTTGGGCGATATGTATGGGCAATTGCAAAAGGCTATAGGCTCTTCAGAACGTGTATTGGAAATTCTAGATGAAACAGGAGAGGAGCAAAATGAAAATTTTGCCACCACTGATATTCGATACGATGGATTTGTGAAGTTTGAAAACGTACATTTTTCTTACCCAACAAGAACAGATATTGAAGTTTTAAAAGGCTTAGATTTAGAAATTTTTCCAGGCCAAAAAATAGCCATTGTGGGGCAAAGTGGAGGCGGAAAAACAACCATTACCCAGCTACTGATGAAATTTTACAACCTAGACAGTGGCAATATTTTGGTCGATAACAAATCCATCGATAAACTACCTTTGTATGAATTGAGAAAAAATATTGGTTTGGTGCCTCAAGAAGTGCTTTTGTTTGGCGGTACGATAAGGGAAAACATTGCTTATGGCAAGCCAGAAGCCACTGAAAATGAGATAGTTGAAGCTGCACGAAAAGCCAATGCCATCGATTTTATCAATGCTTTTCCCGAGAAGTTAGATACCATTGTAGGCGAACGAGGTGTAAAACTTTCTGGTGGCCAGCGACAAAGAGTTGCCATCGCTCGTGCCATTTTGAAAAATCCGCCAATATTGGTGCTTGACGAAGCCACCAGCGCCCTCGATTCGGAATCTGAAAATTTAGTGCAAGTGGCGCTCAACGAGTTGATGAAAAACCGAACCACCATCATTATTGCTCACCGCCTATCTACCATTCGCGATGCCGATAAAATAGTAGTGTTGCAAAATGGAAAAGTAGCAGAATCTGGCACGCACCAAGAATTGATTCGCATAGAAAAAGGGGTATACAACAATCTTTTGCGAATTCAAAACGAGCATTCTACCTTTTTTGAAGCGGTTTAGGAGCTTTCTAATCTTTTTTGGTTTTATGGTTTTATCGAAGGTTGCCTGTTCTCTAGCTAGAGGTTGTCCTAAATAGAACAGCTATTCCCACTCAATAGTAGCTGGCGGTTTAGAACTTATATCGTACACCACTCTATTTACGCCTCTTACTTTATTAATGATCTCATTAGAAATATCTGCCAAAAATTCATACGGCAAATGTGCCCAGTCTGCCGTCATTCCATCTGAAGATGTTACTGCGCGCAAAGCAACAGCGTTTTCATAAGTGCGTTCATCACCCATTACTCCTACCGATTGCACGGGCAATAATATTGCCCCAGCTTGCCAAACTGAATTGTATAAACCTCTGTTTTTCAATCCATTAATAAAAATAGAATCTACCTCTTGCAATGTTTTTACTTTTTCGGAAGTAATATCACCTAAAATTCTAATCGCCAATCCTGGCCCGGGAAAAGGATGCCTGTGCAGAATATTTTCTTCCAATTTCAATGCTGCGCCCACCAATCGAACTTCATCTTTAAAAAGCATTCTTAAGGGTTCTACAATGCTCAATTTCATATAATCAGGCAATCCACCCACATTATGATGCGATTTGATGGTCACAGATGGGCCTTTTACCGAAACCGACTCTATAACATCTGGATAAATAGTGCCTTGTGCCAACCATTTGACATTTTCAATTTTATGCGCCTCAACATCAAATATTTCGATAAAAGTCTTACCAATGGCTTTGCGCTTGAGTTCTGGATCAGTCAAGCCATTCAAAGCTGAGTAGAATTCATTTTTCGCATTTACGCCAACCACATTGAGCCCCATGTGCTCATAAGAATCCAAAACTGATTCAAATTCGTTTTTGCGAAGCAAGCCGTTGTCCACAAAAATGCAGTACAAGTTTTTGCCAATGGCTTTATGCAAAAGCAAAGCTGCTACTGATGAATCGACACCACCCGATAAACCGAGAACAACTTTATCGTTGCCAATTTTGGTTTGCAAATCAGCAACCGTTGTTTCCACAAAAGAATTGGGCGTCCAGTTGGGTTCAGCTTTGCAAATATTGATGATGAAGTTTTTCAACAGAATTTTACCGTCAGTACTATGCGTTACCTCCGGATGAAACTGAATGGCAAACGTTTTTTCATTTGAAAATTGAAATGCAGCAACTCTTACAGAATCTGTACTGGCTATTAATTCAGCATTAGTTGGGATCTGGGTAATGGTATCCCCATGGCTCATCCACACTTGCGATTGCGTAGAAATTCCTTTCAACAGTTCATTTTCAGGTATAAATGAAGAAATCTTAGCCCTTCCATATTCTCTGGTACTACTGGCTTCAACTTTTCCGCCATATTGTTGCGACAATAATTGTGCGCCATAACAAACCCCTAATAGTGGTATTTTTCCTTTGATGTGAGACAAATCAGGATTTGGCGATTCGCTATCCCTAACCGAACAAGGACTTCCAGACAAAATAACGCCTTTGTACCCCGAAAGGTCAGTAGGTATTTTATTATATGGATGAATTTCACAATATACATTCAACTCACGTACACGTCTGGCTATCAACTGGGTATACTGTGAACCAAAATCTAGGATTAATATCTGTGTCTGCATTTTGCAAAATTAAAGATTAGTCATTTAAAATATCTATAAAAAACTATATTTGATTCTAAACTTTCTAATCTTATGCTCTCCTATTCAGATAATGGCAAAGGAAATGCCCTCGTTTTTCTACATGGTTATTGTGAATCAATGGCCGTTTGGAATGCTTTCGATGCCCAACTTTCACAAACGAATCGTGTAATTTGTATTGATTTACCTGGCTATGGAAAGTCTAAACCTATTCCACATCTCAGCATGGAAAGTATGGCAGATGCTGTATTTGAGGCTATTAATCACCTCGAAATTAAACATTTTGTGGTAATTGGTCACTCCATGGGAGGCTATGTGGCTTTGGCTTTGGCCGAAAAACACCCCAAAAGTATTATGGGACTTTGTTTGTTTCATTCCACCGCGTATCCTGATTCAGAAGAAAAACAAGCCCAACGCAACAAAACCATTAAGTATTTGAACGAGAATGGGGTCGAGGCGTTCATTCGTCCTTTCGTTCCACCTCTTTTTCATTCTCCAAATCGGGAAAGATGCAAGGCTTCCATTCAAAAACTTATCGATATTGGGCTTTCCACGCCTTTAAATGTAATTTCAGAATCAGCCGCTGCCATGCGCGATCGCCCCGACCGCACCCACGTATTGAGCGAATCAAAATTCCCTGTCTTATTTATTGTAGGTAAAAATGATGGAGCAGTAAAACCGGAAGATAGCATGGCACAGAGCTTACTGCCCAGCAAAAGTTATGTGCAAATATTAGGAGAAACAGGTCACCAAGGTTTGTTTGAACGAGAATCAGAAACGATCAAAATGTTGGAAGCGTTTGAACATATTTGCTTTAACTAATTTGATAAATAAAATTCGCCATATCCATCGTATCCACAAACCATTGCAGTCCAAATCTTCAAAATCTATAAAATTTTACAATTCCACTTTTGGTCTACTTGCCCATTTTTTTTCATTTCTGATAATATTGATAAAATAGATTCAAGAAATTGGTTACTTCATTTTAAGTGTAACTATCTTATTTATAGTAGTTTAATTTTTATATTGAGAATTGGTCAATTTCTTTTCATCAAATTATTTCAATTATTTTGTTATAATAGTTTGGAGATTAGCAATGAGTTATTACCTTTGCACTCCCTTTAGCAAACGAGCTAAAAAATGGGAGAAAAAGAATGATAAATATCTAACTATTAATGCTTGACAAACGCTGTAAAGGAAGTTTTTCAATCAATTAAATTTTGGTATTTAGGTTTCAATTTCACAATTTTCTTGAGATTAATGATCGATCGGTTTTACATTATGAATTACCAATTATTCATTTTAAATCAGGAAAAAAAGTTCTTTGAATGAATGGGAATATAGAGTAAGCTTGAATTTTTGTGGTAGTTTACTACCATAGATAATAAGTATTAAAAAGAGAGCGGGACAGACATTGAAATTGGTTAGGTATAATCAATTCCATTTAGAAAGCAGCAATGTTAGTATAGATGAAAAATACACTTACAATGGAGAGTTTGATCCTGGCTCAGGATGAACGCTAGCGGCAGGCTTAATACATGCAAGTCGAATGTGGCAACACATGGCGCACGGGTGCGTAACACGTATGCAACCTACTCACTACAGGAGGATAACCAGTCGAAAGGCTGGATAATACTCCATAATATCAAGAATAAGCATTTGTTTTTGATTAAAGATTTATCGGTAGTGAATGGGCATGCGTCCGATTAGCTAGTTGGCGGGGTAACGGCCCACCAAGGCTTTGATCGGTAGGGGAACTAAGAGGTTTATCCCCCACACTGGTACTGAGATACGGACCAGACTCCTACGGGAGGCAGCAGTAGGGAATATTGGACAATGGAGGCAACTCTGATCCAGCCATGCCGCGTGCAGGAAGAAGGCGTTATGCGTTGTAAACTGCTTTTGACAGGGAATAAAAAGCTCATGCGTGAGAAATTGAATGTACCTGTAGAATAAGCCACGGCTAACTACGTGCCAGCAGCCGCGGTAATACGTAGGTGGCGAGCGTTATCCGGATTTATTGGGTTTAAAGGGAGCGTAGGCGGTTCTGTAAGTCAGTGGTGAAAGTCGGCCGCTCAACGGTTGGATTGCCATTGATACTGCAGAGCTAGAGTATAGTATAGGTAGGGAGAATTGACGGTGTAGCGGTGAAATGCATAGATATCGTCAAGAATACCGATTGCGAAGGCACCTTACTGGACTATAACTGACGCTGAGGCTCGAAAGTATGGGAATCAAACAGGATTAGATACCCTGGTAGTCCATACCCTAAACGATGTACACTCGATGTTAGCGATACACTGTTAGCGTCCAAGCGAAAGCGATAAGTGTACCACCTGGGGAGTACGCCCGCAAGGGTGAAACTCAAAGGAATTGACGGGGGTCCGCACAAGCGGTGGAGCATGTGGTTTAATTCGATAATACGCGAGGAACCTTACCTGGGCTAAATCAGCATTGAAGTATGCAGAAATGTGTGCGGCCGCAAGGACAGTGTTGAAGGTGCTGCATGGCTGTCGTCAGCTCGTGCCGTGAGGTGTTGGGTTAAGTCCCGCAACGAGCGCAACCCCTATCTTTAGTTGCCAGCATGTTATGATGGGGACTCTAAAGAGACTGCCTGTGCAAACAGAGAGGAAGGAGGGGATGACGTCAAGTCATCATGGCCCTTACGCCCAGGGCTACACACGTGCTACAATGGCATCTACAAAGGGTTGCTACCTGGTAACAGGACGCCAATCTCTAAAAGGATGTCTCAGTTCGGATTGAGGGCTGCAACTCGCCCTTATGAAGCTGGAATCGCTAGTAATCGCGTATCAGCAATGACGCGGTGAATACGTTCCCGGACCTTGTACACACCGCCCGTCAAGCCATGAAAGCCGGGGAGACCTGAAGACAGTAACCGAAAGGAGCTGTTAAGGGTAAAATCGGTAATTGGGGCTAAGTCGTAACAAGGTAGCCGTACCGGAAGGTGCGGCTGGAACATCTCCTTTCTGGAGTCGATATCAGATCGACATTTACCGCTCTCTAATAAATACTCTCTATTCCCATTTTCATTCTAAGGTATTGATT
>JBJXGB010000072.1:0-4415 GCA_046152935.1 Cytophagales bacterium | reverse complement strand
TAAAGCCCGCTTGTGTTAATTGAGCACCTACTGCCATCGTGAAACAGCCAGCATGTGCAGCTGCAATCAATTCTTCAGGATTTGTGCCAATTCCATCTTCAAAACGGGTTTTGAATGAATATTGCGTTTGATTTAATATTGTGCTTTGGGTAGAAATAGTTCCCTTTCCTTCTTTCAATGTGCCTTCCCAATGTGCTGATCCAGTTCGTTTCATCATTTAGCGTTTAGTTTGATTTAGAATTACAGAACTCACAATAAGACCAATTAGTTCAGAATTAACAAAATGGCAACTTGTGAACAATTCATTTTCTCTAAAGAAAAACAGAAAAAGTAGAGAGTGAGGGATTCGAACCCTCGATACCATCGCTGATATACACACTTTCCAAGCGTGCGCCTTCAGCCTCTCGGCCAACTCTCTATAAATATCTTTTTTAATTAAAAGATACCTTGCAATTTATTAAAAATGTATTTTTTAGTAGATTAATTCCTAGATTTGAAGCCAGTCCAAAATATTTTTTTATTGGGTTGCAAAACTGCTCAAAAATATTTCCTTTTGCAAAATATTAATCTTAGTATTATTCAATGCCTGGTCAAAAAGTACTTATTGTTGAAGACGACAAATCGACTTCCTTGGTGATAGACCAGATACTTACCAAGAAAAGCTATAAAATATCGGCCATTGTACCTAGTGGCGAAGAGGCTCTGCTAGAAATAGAAAAGGAAAGTCCAGACATTGTGCTCATGGACATATTTCTCAAAGGCAAACTCGATGGCATACAAACTGCCGAAATGATAAGCGAAAAATACGATATTCCTGTCATTTTTATTTCTTCGTATGGCGAGCACAAAGCCATCATCGATTCAAAAATAAACCAGCCTTTCTCCTTCTTATTAAAGCCAGTTGATGAAAATGAACTTGAAACCAGCATTCAAATCACCCTTTATCGACATAAAATTGATTCGATTTTAAAATCGCGAGAGCGACAGTTCAAAATGTTGGCCGATTTTTCGCCAGATATT
Organism: Cytophagales bacterium; assembly: GCA_046152935.1. Lineage (GTDB taxonomy): Bacteria > Bacteroidota > Bacteroidia > Cytophagales > UBA9547 > CAZMFZ01. The sequence goes on along the minus strand of JBJXGB010000072.1, from coordinate 3,395 downwards.
ATTATGCTCACAGATGTGAAGTTGAAAAATAATATTTACATAAACAAACATGAAATTTTTGGCTATACTCAAAGTGAATTTAGTGATCTTAAATTGAAAAATCTATTTTTTGATGACGATTACAAAAGGATGCGGGCTTATTGGCGAAAGGTAAATAATTCATTTGGCAAATTGCCCCCGTCAATAGAAGCTAAGATCAAGTGTAAAAACCAAGGCCAAGTCGAATGGATAAATCTACGACAATCGATTATCGAAAAAGATAAAAAAGGCGGTAAAAAGCTGCTATTAACGGTTGTAAACAATATTACAGAGAAAAAAAATGCAGAATTAGATTTGATAAAAACCAATTTTGAGCTCGACAATTTTATTTACAGAGCCTCTCACGATTTGAGTGCACCACTTAAATCGGTGATTGGGCTTGTGAATTTGATAAAAATGGAAGGCGAGGTTCAAAATCAAGACAAATATTTGGAGCTAATTCTCACCTCGGCCTCGAAAATGGATAATTATATTTTTGACATGACAAATTATGCCAGAAATAACAGATTGGAGATCGAAAATGAACTTCTAAATTTTGAAGAAATTTACCAAACGCAGGTAAACTCACTGAAGGGAAAAGATGGTTTTGAATCTACTCAAAAGATATTTAGTTTAAATCAAACAAGCGACTTTGTGTCAGATTCGCTTCGAATTTCGATATTGTTCAATAATTTGCTCTGCAATAGCATAAAGTTTCAAAATCAAAATAAAGTTGATTCCCATGTAAAAGTATCAATAAATATCACGGTTGAATTTGCCAACATTGTATTTTCCGACAATGGCATAGGCATCAAACCGCAATATCTTGAGCGAATTTTTGATATGTTTTTTAGGGCTTCGGAAACGGCTCATGGCTCTGGTTTGGGGCTTTATATTGCCAAACAAATTACCCAAAAGTTGGGCGGAACCATCGATGTAGAGTCTGATTATGGCTTGGGTACTACTATTTCGATCAGAATCCCCAATAGATTGAAATTTGTTTCAAGGTACTAATTTCAAAATTTTTTTGGCAAATGAATGAGAATGGCTATATTTGCAGCCCTTAATGAAAAAAAGGTTTCGTAGCTCAATTGTATAGAGCACCTGACTACGGATCAGGAGGTTTGGGGTTAGAATCCCTACGAGACCACTTAGTAAACCCTCTAAAATTTATTTTTAGAGGGTTTTTTTGTGTTGGGTTTTGAAAATGAGAGCGGTCGATTTTGCACATGAGTGAATGACCTACTTTTTTACCTAGTTTTTTTTCAGAAAATTCAAATAACGCTTGTAGAATGATCCAGATCGGTTGCAAATCAAAGCAATAACATCCTAAAAATCAGGATTCAGACCAAAAAATATTTGAAACAAGATTCGAATCGTTTCAATTGTTATTCCTTCTTGGGCTTTTTCTATTTTGTAATACCTTTGCAACATGAATTACATATCTGCAGAAGGGCTATCGAAGAGTTATAGCGAAAAATGGTTGTTTAGAAATCTTCATATAGGCGTAAACCAAGGCGAAAGAGTGGCTTTGATTGGAATCAACGGCTCTGGAAAATCAACATTATTGAAAATATTAGGTGGATTAGACAATCCTGACGAAGGCAAAGTATCTGTTAGAAAAGGTCTAAAAGTAGGTGTTTTGGGTCAAAATCCTGTGTTTGACGAAGCCAAAACGGTATATGATAACGTTTTTTACTCGGGTAATTCGTTGCTGGCCTTGATTAAGGATTACGAAAAAATATTACTCGAAGACCATTCCAAACCAGGCTACGATAACAGACTTCATGCACTCATTGACAAAATGAACGAAGAAGATGCTTGGACATATGAACAACAAATCAAGGAAATTATATCAAGATTAGGCATTCAAGAATACATAGATCGTCCTGTAAGCGTGCTTTCGGGTGGTCAACGCAAACGTGTAGCCATGGCCAAAGTGCTGATCGAAGAGCCCGATTTGCTGATTCTGGATGAGCCAACCAACCATTTGGATTTGGAAACCATCGAATGGTTGGAAGCATTGATTAAAAGCCGATTTCAAACTTTATTGCTAGTAACCCACGATCGCTATTTCTTAGATAGCGTAGCCAACCAAATATGGGAATTAGATAGGGGAGAGCTCTTCAAATACAAAGGCAATTACACCTATTTTTTAGAAAAAAAAGCAGAGAGAGAAGAGATATTAGGTGCAGAAATTGACAAGGCAAAGAATCTGTTGCGCAAAGAATTGGATTGGATTCGTAGGCAACCAAAAGCTAGGGGAACCAAAGCCAAATACCGTGTGGATGCCTTTGAAGTAACAAAAGCCAAAGCCACTCAGCAAAAAGCCGAAGCCAAACTCGATTTACAAATGAAAATGGCTCGCCAAGGTGGTAAAATCATGGAATTGAAAAAGATAAGCAAAGGCTATGGCGACTTGGATTTGATAAATGATTTTACCTATATCTTCAAAAAAGGTGATAAAATCGGAATTATTGGCAAGAATGGAACAGGGAAGTCTACTTTTTTAAATATTTTGACAGGTAATATTCAGGTAGACAAAGGCGATCGAGATTGTGGAGATACTACCGTTTTTGGGTACTACAAACAAGAAGATGCCACACTGCCAAACGACAAGCGTATTATCGAAGTAGTAAAAGATATTGCTGAATATGTAGAGTTAGCCAATGGACAAAAAATCTCTGCAACGCAGTTTTTGGCTATGTTTATGTTTCCGCCAGAGCATCAGTATACGTTTGTGAGCAAATTGAGTGGAGGAGAAAAAAAGCGTTTGCAATTGCTGCTGGTATTAATTAAAAATCCTAATTTTTTGATTTTGGATGAGCCTACCAACGACCTGGACATTGGCACTTTGAATGTGTTGGAAGATTTCCTTTTGGAATTTGGAGGTACTTTGGTCATTGTGTCGCATGATCGGTATTTTATGGATCGCTTGGTCGATCACTTGTTTATTTTTGAAGGCGATGGATTGATAAAAGATTTTCCGGGCAATTACACCGATTTTAGAGAAGCCAAAGCTGATACGAGCCTTTGGATGGCTGAAAATGAACGCATTTCAAACGAAGAAGAAAAGCAAACGGTAAATCTGAACAAAGGTGGAAGCAACCAAACTACAAGCAATGCTACTGCTGGCAAACGGAAACTTTCATTCAAAGAAAAAACAGAATATGAAACTTTAGAGAAAGAAATTGCCACAATGGAAGCCGAAAAAGCACTATTGACCGAAGAAATGAATGCTGGAAATTTAGACCATAAAAAACTAAGCGAGCACGCCCAAAAAATTCAGAAACTCACCGATTTGGTAGATGAAAAATCGATTAGATGGCTGGAATTGAGCGAGTTGGTATGAAAAATGAAAGCAAGGTTGCATGAGG
>JBJXGB010000071.1:0-3417 GCA_046152935.1 Cytophagales bacterium | reverse complement strand
ATTATCAAAAAAAAAGCAACTAATACGTAACTTTTGCTCAAAATCAGACTTAATTTAGATTCAAAGTTAATAATAAAATACTATGTCACAAAAAGTTCTTATTACCGGAGGAAGTGGGTTTATAGGTCAAAAATTGTCTGCTTTGCTTCTAAAAAAGGGGTTTGAAGTAGCTTGGCTTAGTAGAAATGCAGGCGAAAAAAGCAATATAAAAATCTATGCATGGGATTTGAAAAAGCAGCACATTGATGAAAAAGCATTTGAAAATGTTGCTTATATCGTTCATTTGGCCGGTGCTGGCATAGCTGATGAGCGATGGACAGATGTCAGAAAAAAAGAACTAATTGACAGTCGCATAGAAAGTACTAAATTACTTCTTACATATGTTCAAAAACTTAAAATCAAACCAAAGGCATTTGTATCGTCCTCAGCCATAGGGTATTATGGAGGTGACGCTGGAAATACGGTGCACGATGACTTTTCCAATGCTGGCCATGATTTTCTTGCAGCTGTGTGCATAAAATGGGAAGCAGAAGCTCAATTATTTACAAATAATGCAATAAGGACGGTATGCGTACGGACAGGCATTGTGCTGGATCGAAAAAATGGTGCATTGCCAAAATTGGCCTTGCCAATCAACTGGGGAGTAGGTACGTATCTGGGGGATGGCAACCAATGGATGTCGTGGATACATTGGGCAGATTTATGTGAAATTTACGCCAAAGCCATTGAAGATGAGCACTTCAGTGGCGCATACAACGCTGTAGCTCCAAACCCAGCTACCAACAAAATATTTTCAGAAACACTAGCCAAGCAGTTGAATAGATGGATTTTGCCATTGTACGCACCCGGCTTTTTATTCAAAATTATTTTCGGAGAAATGGGTGTGGTAGTGACAGGTAGCAGCCATGTTTTGTGCAAAAGGCTTTCAGAAACCGACTTTCACTTCAAGTTCAGAACATTGGAGGAAGCCTTGAAAGATATTTATAACTAGATATTGCTCTTGTGGTCGAAAAATTAACAACAAGATTTGCTTCAAAAGTATGTTAGTTATTAATTTCTCCGATTCAATTCATCTCTGATGATGGCCGCTTTCTCGTAATCTTCTTTTTTGAGGGTGTCATCGAGTAGTTTCTTGAGTTCATCGGCTGTCATATCTTTCAAATTGTCGTTTGCACCCGATTTTACGACAGCTTTATCCGATTTTGAGGCTTTTTTCTGCTTTTTAGGTTGGTCTTCTTCATAGTCGCCCAATACGATACCGGCTTCCGACATGATTGCCTCTGTGGTAAAAATGGGTACACTAAAGCGCAATCCAATCGCAATTGCATCTGAAGGTCGAGCATCAATTTCTTGATTGGTAATGCCATCTGAACACAATATCTTAGCATAAAAAACGCCCTCTTTCAAATCTGAAATCAACACAGAATCGATCGCAAATGTAAAAGCTTCTGCAAACGAACGGAACAAGTCATGTGTCATTGGGCGATTTGGAATTATCTTTTCTATTTCTATGGCGATAGCTTGGGCTTCAAACATGCCGATGATGATGGGTAGCCTCCTGCTTCCTACCTCTTCCCCCAAAATTAATGCAAATGAACCTGTTTGAGATTGGCTTGAAGAAAGCCCCAATATTTCCAGTTTAATCCTATCCACGCTGATAATCGAAAAGTAAGGTACTTATTAGTATATTTTAAAGTACGAATTACAAAATTAAACGATTATTGTCAAAAATCCGTAATCAATAGTAAAAAAATGGACTGTAAGTAATCAAGATATTGGCACTCGGTAAAAATTGAACGGTATTTAATTGATATTTCTAAGATTGACCTACTAAACCATTCTGAAAAATGGCTAGATCATTCTTCGCAAAACCATTTCAACCTTCAAAATCTCTTTACCACGTCTTATTACCATTGCTATTTTCTTACCGTCACCTTTCAACATCTGCTGGTTTATTTCACTCAGGCTCAGATAGCTACAAGTTTGATAATTTACGATCAATAATTCATCGCCCGATTTTACTCCTGCAAGATAAGCTGGCGAACCAACGTACACTTCATCAACCAAATATTTTTCAAAATTCTTGCCTTTTGCTACTACTATCATTCCAGACATATCTCGTTCAAAAGGTTCCTTAAACGTTTTTTTATTGGGTTTCAGCACTACATAGCCTTTTTGGTAATTGAAAATTACATCAAATCTTCGCATTACCTCGCAACCCATATTGCCTTGTCGATTTGTATTTTTGAATATTCTAGAAGATTTTAAATTGGTGTCTGGAAACGAAGTGATAACACTAGAAAGAGAATAATTGCCAATTTTAAATTGCTCAATTCTGCCCTCCTGTCCATAAATCGTACCATTCAAGCCTTTGCCCAATTGTCTGGCAATTGTTTTTTCAGGCAACTGAATTGCCTGATTACCAGCCATTTCTAATAACAAGCCGTGGCCAGCGCCAGTATCCAATATCAATTTTAAAGGTATTTCTTTGTTTTCGAGAGATGTAGTGCTTGCCATAATGTAGGGCTTGCCATCTTCAATTGAGATTGGAAGTTGTTGCCCGTGTCTACTTTTGTACTTGTACTTAGCTGGGTCGGTGAGCGTAATGATTTGAGATCTAAAATCGATTTTTACAACAAAACTTCCAAACAAATCAAAACCCAAAACACCATGAATGGGCATGCCCACATACTCTGACAAATCTAATTTGTCTTCCGAAAGAGCTACCAGATTTTGCCGTAAGCCAATTACACCCGAAAAATCTATTTCATTATTTACCGAGACCATTGCACTAAGTGGCTCTTCTTCTCCAAAACCCATGATACTGAGCTTTCTTGAATATACCAAACCTAGCGAATTGGCTATTTGAGGATCGGTTAACAGATTCATTCTAAGACCAGTATCGAGAATGAAATTTAAAGTATCAGATTTGTTGATCGTGATTTTGATGACGATGAGGTTGTTTCTCAGCTCAAAAGGAATATCTACTCTTTTGCTTTTGGGCTTAAACTTATAGCAATATGTAAATTGGGCGTAGATGTAAAGCGGGAGAAAGCAAACGATAAAAAGAGTAAAAAGTCCGAAACAGATTTTGGATTTCATTTTGCTTCATAACGTATACGAATATTACAAAATAAAATTGAAAAAATATAATTTAAAAGGGAATATTTTTCAGAGAGCGATTGTAAAATTGAAAAAAATGCCAACGTAGTTCAATACGAAGCAAAACGATTTGTTAAGAAGACAATTTCTCACAAATTCTTGTACATTCTCTTCAATCTTTCGCTCTTTTCGCCTTCTTTTATTCGTTTCAGCTCGTTTTCTTTGCTTTTCAAACCCACGATCACCAGCGATTTATAAGCCGAATACCTTACCCATTCAAACTGCGATTTCTCAGCAATTGGCAATAAAATAGTT
>JBJXGB010000070.1:0-5949 GCA_046152935.1 Cytophagales bacterium | reverse complement strand
TTTGTTTACAAAATCCACAAACTTGGCTGTAAAGCCTACAAATTGAGCTACAACAATGACATTTAGTAATGTAGAAGGAGGCTATTGTGTTGCTTTTTGAATAAATGGTAAATAATTTGAGTCATATTTATTCATAGTACCAAGGAAGCGCTCAGTGTAAGATCGATTATTGGTGTAAAATAATCAAACCAGACTAGCAAGTCACTAGATTATATTAGTATGTATGATATTATCAAACTTCTTCCAGAGTCGCTTGCCAACCAAATTGCCGCTGGTGAAGTGGTGCAACGCCCTGCATCGGTGGTGAAGGAATTGCTCGAAAACGCAGTAGATGCCGGTGCTACCGATATTATTCTCAACATAAAGGAAGCTGGCAAATCGCACATACAAGTCATTGATAATGGCAAAGGAATGAGCGAAACAGATGCCCGAATGAGTTTTGAACGCCACGCAACCTCCAAAATAGCAAACACTGCCGATCTTTTCAACATTACTACCATGGGTTTTCGAGGCGAAGCACTTGCCTCGATAGCCGCTGTAGCTCAAGTGGAGCTCAAAACCAAGACAGATGTCGAAGAATTGGCTACTTTTATTCAGATCGAAGGCTCGCAATTGAAAACACACAGTTTGGTTTCGAGCCCAAAAGGCACATCAATGACCGTGAAGAACCTTTTTTACAATGTGCCTGCGCGAAGAAATTTTTTAAAGTCTAACAGCATTGAATTCAATCACATCAACGATGAGTTTGTGCGAATATCTTTGGCAAATCCTGCCATTGCATTTTCGTTTTACCACAATAGTGAAGAGGTATTTATACTCAAAGGCGGTAAGCTATTGAGCAGAATATTTGCCATTTTAGGCAATCAATTAAAAACTGGGCTTGCTCCATGTAGAGAAGAAACGCCTTTGATGCAAGTGCAGGGCTTTATAGGAAAACCTGAAACTGCTCGCAAAAAACGTGGCGATCAGTATTTTTTTGTCAACAATAGATATATCAAAAGTCCTTACCTGCATTACGCTGTCAACGATGCTTACCACGCACTTATTCCTTCCGACCACCACCCGCTGTATGTTCTTTTCATATATATCGACCCTATACATATTGATATTAATGTGCATCCAACCAAAACGGAAATAAAATTTGACGATGAAAAGACAGTATTTGGTATTATCAATTCTGCGGTGCGAAAATCAATATCTAATTTTAATTTGGGTGCAAGCTTAGATTTTTCTGAAAGTGTAAATAACAATATTTTTACACATTTGAAGCCGGCCGACAATTCTTTTGGAAATGAGATAAATGAGAGGCTAAAATCGAATTTCAACCAACCAACAACCCAAAGATTTTCATCAAAAGCCAACCAAGAGCATTGGGAATCGCTGTATGATGGTCTAAAATCTGAGAGCCAAAATCGCCCTACAGATGACGAGGCATTATTGAATTTAAGATTTGAAAGTGCAGCAAGTGACCATATTATTCAAGATGTAGGCCTGCGAAGCAATGTCGCTGAGGAGTCTGTCGTTTTTCAAATTCACAATAGCTATATCATCAAGCAAGTGCGATCGGGCATGTTAATAATCGACCAACAAGCTGCACACGAGCGGGTTTTGTACGACAAATTTAGAGCCACGTTAGATAAGAATTTTGGTGCTTCGCAGCAATTCCTATTTCCCTATACTTTAGAATTAAGTGCCTCCGATTTTGCTTTGGTTTCTGAATTAGAGACTGAAATTCATGCTCTAGGATTCTCGTTTGGGGTATTTGGCAAAAATACAATCGTCATCAATGGCATACCAGCCGACATAAAAGCGGGCAGCGAGCAAGCGCTGTTTGAAGGATTTCTCGATCAATTTAAGCAATACAAAACGGAACTGAAATTACCCGTAAACGAAAATCTGGCACGGTCTATTGCCAAACGCTCTGCCATCCAAAAAGGCATTAAACTTTCTCAAGAAGAGATGTTGGCCTTGGTAGAACAATTGCTGAGCAGCACACAACCCTCGTTTGCACCCGATGGCAAAGCCACCATTGTCAGTTTCGATTTGAATAAATTGGCCGGATTGTTTTAGGAAAATAGAGAAAAAGTATTGCATTTTTTTTGCAATTTATTTATTATTGTAATAAAAATGCAATGGAAAAGTGTATTATTTTGATGGCAGATGTTGTGAACAGTGGAAAACAAAATCCATTACTCTTGCAATCTTCATTAAAAAATCTGGTTTTTGAGATGAACGATATCTACTCGGAAAGAATTCTTTCGCCACTTACTATTACATTAGGCGATGAATTTCAGGCTGTAATATTAGATTTAAAAAGTTGCTTATCAATTGTACTATATATCGAAGAATATATTAAAAGAGAAAAATATACTTTTACACTAAGATATGTTATTCATGAAGGCATTATTCAAACAAAGATAAATACAAAAGTCGCTTATGAAATGCTGGGAGAAGGACTTACGAACGCAAGAAATACGCTTATAAGTCTCAAAAAAAACAAAGCTACACGCTTAAAAATTGAAATTAATGATGAGAAGATAGGCTATGTACTTGGTATTTTGTTGCATCAAATTTTGCATCAATTTGATAAGTGGAGCGTAAAAGATTATTCAATACTAGTGCAATATTATTCTATTTTAAAAACAGGTCAAATTGTAGAAGATGGAATTTATGTAGATAAATATAAAGAAATCGCAAAAAACATGAATAAGAATCCATCTTTGATATGGCGAAGAGTGCGTTCGTTAGGATTGGAGAATATTGAAAATTTAAAAAAGGCAATTTACTTCCTAGTTTAATAATGATAATTAATCTAAAAATATTTAGTATAATTTTACTACTACAAGAGACATTATCAATTTTGATTTTCCATTTCATAAGAAAAAAATATGAAAAATCTGGAAGTCATGAAAATGTTTATTTTTCGATATTAAAAGGGGTTTTAGAAAGATCGGTCATACTTATAGGATTGTGTGAAAATTTGCCTATGGTTCTTACTTTATTTGTTGGCTTAAAAGTTGCAACTAAGCTATCTAATGCCAATGAGCCCACGTCTTTGAAAATTTCAAACGATTACTTTTTGATAGGGAATCTGTCTTCTGTCTTGATTGTGTTAATTTCTTATGGAATTTATACCCAAATTTGTAAGTAATATATATCTGCAACATATTTAAAATAAGTATACAAATTTGAATCAAAATAATTTTAGCCTAAAGCCTTACTACACTTATTTGGGCATGTGTATTGCCTATTTTATACTTATTGGCTCAATTGTAGTTTTTGTCGATAAAGGGTATGGCGAGTTGTACGTAAATCAGTACTACAATCCATATTTTGATGTATTTTTTGCCTATTTCACCAATCTGGGCGATGGCTGGTTTTATACCATTTTCAATGTTTTATTGCTGTTTGTTGGTTTTTACGAAACACTCATCGCGCTCGTTTCTGTGCTTATTACCACGATAATAGTGCAATATTTTAAGCTTTCACTTTTCAACCAAGCGCCAAGACCTTCCGTATTTTTTACAAAATATTTCCATGAAAAAGTAATTATACATTATGCAGATGGTGTAAATATTCATGAAACCAATAGTTTTCCCTCTGGCCACACCACCACAGCCCTTTGTATGGGTATGATTTTAGCATTTCTCATTGTAAATCATTTGTCAAAAAATAAAAATTTGTGGCTTTCACTTGCTTTTTTCTTTTGCTTTTTGATCGGATTTTCAAGGGTTTATCTGATGCAGCACTTCTTTATAGATACGCTTGCTGGCACTTTTATTGGCACATCCATTCCATTGTTGGTAATTGCTATTTTTGAAAAGAATACTACTTTAAAAACACATCCATTTTGGAGTCAATCACTTTTGCGTTTAAGAAAATAAACCTGCTCAGCGATGCTCAAATAAAAGTATTAGTAGCTGTATTTGGCGCATTGTTATTTATGCCTTTTTTGGGACAAGTGCATCTTTTCGATTGGGACGAAATCAACTTTGCCGAGTCGGCCCGAGAAATGCTGCTAACCAACGATTTCTTACGGGTACAAATAAATTTTGAGCCATTTTGGGAAAAGCCGCCACTGTTCTTTTGGCTACAAGCGATAAGTATGAAGCTTTTTGGGATCAACGAGTTTGCTGCTCGGTTTCCGAATGCACTGGTTGGAGTGGGCACATTTGTGGCGCTTTATCATATTGGCAATCAATTATTTAACAGAAAATTTGCGTTGCTTTGGGTTTTAGCGTATGCTGGCACATTCTTACCGCACTTGTATTTCAAGTCGGGTATTATCGACCCACTTTTCAACCTGCTTATCTTTTTGGCGATTTACCAATTACACCAAGCTTTTAGTATCGTTAAGAACGCAAAAGCCATTCTTTGGGCTGGTTTATTTATAGGTTTAGCCTTGCTCACCAAAGGTCCGGTGGCCTTGCTCGTTTCTGGTTTGGTGGCAGTATTGTTCTTAGTGCTGAAATGGGAACTCAATTGGAAGAATATAGCTTATTTATTACTGTTTTCAATTGCTGCATTGATCGTTGCTTCGCTTTGGTTTGGCTTGGAAACTTGGCAAAATGGCAGCTGGTTTTTGCAAACATTTTTTGATTACAACTTGCGTTTGATGAAAACCGAAGATTCTGGCCACGGGCAACCTGTTTATTATCACCCAATCGTGCTTTTTATTGGTTGCGTGCCAACCAGTATTTTGTGTTTGAGAATGTTGGTAAGAAATAAAGATGTTGGCGAAAACTCGTTTGCACTCATTATGCAATTGCTGTTTTGGGTTGTTTTGGTGATTTTTTCGCTCGTAAAAACCAAAATTGTGCATTATTCATCACTTTGCTATTTCCCAATTACTTTTTTAGCTGTGTTTTATGTTTTTCGATATCGAATTGAAAATTGGCAGAAAGTGCTAATTTCGATTATGGCTGTTTTGATTGGTTTGGCTTTTGTGGCGTTGCCTTTTTTTGTGAAAAACGTCAACTATTTTCTCCCTTTTATCAACGATGTGTTTGCAAGAGAAAACTTGAAAGCAGATGTATATTGGTCTGGATTTGAGGCTGTTGTAGGCTTCATCTTAATTTTATCTAGTATTTATGGCTTGTGGTTTATCAAGAATTCATTTCACCAGCTGTGCATTGTTTTTTTTGGAATAATTATTAGTTTTCAGTTGGCTTTGTACTGGATAGTTCCTAAAATCGAAACCCATGTACAAGGTGCAATGATTGATTTTCTGATATCGACTCAAAAAGAAGATTGTTATGTAAAGGCGATTGGTTTTAAGAGCTATGCGCAATATTTTTATACAAATAGAAAGCCTAATTACAATGCTGCAATGGACGATGAAACCAGGCTTGTATATGGCAAAATAGATAAGCCAGCTTATTTGATAACTAAATGTGATCGAGATAGTTACCGTTTGATACCTCAACTAGAAGTTGTGATGGAGAAGAACGGCTGGGTGGTGTATAAAAGAAAGCCTTGAGGAAACAGAAAAAATGACCTCGGACTTAAGATAACGCAAAAAAAAGGTAAAATTGGTATTAATGTGAAATAGAATGGCTAGATTTCTGACTTGCGATCAATTAATTTTCAACATGGTGAATTATTGAAATTACAGCATCAAATATTTGTTGTAATTTAGTGTTCTTGTTATTAATGGCTACGTTGAAAGCTTCTCTGGACGAGCTATTTTTCATTCCACAAATTCAATTTTTTTTAAGAACTAAATAATACAATTGCTAACATGGTTGACAATACAGAAAAATTTAAAGCACTCAAACTTACCATCGACAAACTTGAAAAAGAATATGGCAAGGGAATAGTGATGAAATTGAGTGATGAAAAAATAAGCGACATTCCTGCTATTTCTACGGGTTCGCTTGGGCTCGATTTGGCTTTGGGAATTGGCGGCTTGCCTACTGGTAGAGTTGTTGAAATATTTGGGCCAGAATC
>JBJXGB010000056.1:0-26686 GCA_046152935.1 Cytophagales bacterium | reverse complement strand
ATTACAAGTGAAGAAATTAATGATTTGATAAATGAAGTACAGGAAAAATACAATACCAGTTCCATCATTATCACCCACGATCTCACTTGTGCTAAGACAACAGGCGATCGCATTGCGATGTTGCTTGACGGGCAATTTTTAACTACAGGCAGTTTTGAAGAGGTATTTAGCAATGCAGACGCTCGGATAAAAAGTTTTTACAATTATAATTTTATACAGAAATCATGAACGAATCTCCCAATAAACGAGCCATTATAGTAGGCATATTCATCTTAGTAGGGCTTCTAATTTTACTCGGGGGTATCTTAGCTATCGGAAATTTGCGGGATACCTTTACCCAAAAAATGAAAATCACCACTCATTTTGAAGATGTAAACGGACTGTTGCCCGGAAGCAATGTGTGGTTTTCGGGTGTGAAAATAGGCGTAGTAAAAAGATTGCGTTTCTACGGCAAATCGCAAGTGGAGGTAATTTTGGATATTGATAAAAACGCCCAAAAATATATTAGGAAAAATGCCAAAGTAAAAATAAGCACCGATGGATTGATAGGAAATAAGATAATCGTGATAGCTGGAGGCACTTCGTTGGCTGATGAAGTGCAAGAAGGCGATACTTTGGGTGTAATGAGCTCAATATCAACCGAAGATATGATGACCACTTTTCAGGAAAGCAATAAAAATCTGGTTTCTATTACCAACGATTTTAAAATTATAAGTAGAAAGTTAGCTGCAGGCGAGGGTTCGATCGCTAAATTAATAAACGAAGATGCGGTGTACAAAAATATTGCAGCCACTACTGCTTCTTTGGAATACAGTGCTAAGAAATCGAGATCGGTGATGAGTTCAATTGATAATCTAACATCCAATATGAACAAAAAAGGCAATTTAATCAACGACTTGGCTACCGACACTGTAGTCTTCAACGCTATGAAAAGCTCTATTTTGCAATTGCAACAAATCATTGATACTTCAAATGTGTTAATTTCCAACCTCAAAAAAGCAAGCGGAAATTCCGAAAGCCCCGTTGGTGTGCTTTTGAACGACAAAGAAACGGGTTCAAAAATCAAAGAAACGATAAAAAACTTAGAGACTAGCTCTCAGAAGCTAGATAAGGATTTGGAGGCTTTGCAACACAATTTTCTTTTGAGAAGATATTTTAGAAAAGAGGCCAAAAAGAAGAAAGCAGAGAAGAAAGAAGAAACGCCATAGCAAAAAACTTATTAGTCATGTGCTAGAGAATTGAATGTTGGGGAAACATAATCTCGAATCCAGCTAAAAAGCTTTCATATTCTGCTGGCAATAATTGTAAAACAGAAAATCCCACCTCAATTCTTATCAAAATCGAGGTGGGATTTTTTACTTGGGCAGAATATTAATGCTTAGCTAAGTAATTAGCTGTGCTTTCTACACTTTCTTTCATGGCATCTTTGCCCTCGCTCCAGTTAGCAGGACAAACTTCACCAAATTTATCGTTGTGAATGATGGCATCTAAAGTTCTTATTTTCTCATCAATACTGCGACCGATTGGGAAGAAGTTGATTTCTTCATGCATCACTATTCCCTCTTTGTTGATCAAAAATGTACCTCTGAAGGCAATTGGAGCACCTTCAAACACTGTATCGCCTTCATCGTTGTACCCATAAGAGCCACCTAATACACCATAATTCATTGAAATAATCTTAGATGCATCAGCTACCATCGGGAAAGTCACACCTTTTATGCCGCCTTTGTTTTTGTCGATACTCAACCAAGCCAAATGCGAATTTTCAGTATCGGTCGAAGCACCAATAATTACACAATCTCTTTTCTCAAACTCTTTAATTTTTTCTTGAAAAGCATGGATTTCTGTCGGACAAACAAATGTAAAATCTTTAGGGTAAAAGAAAAAACAGATATATTTTTTTCCAATATACTGATCTATTGAGAAATCTTCCACGATCTCGTCACCGTTCACTACGGCTGCTGATGTAAATAAAGGAGCTTTTTTTCCTACTAATGACATAATTGTATAGTTTAAATGGGTTAATGATTCATTCTTTCAACAAACATAGAATTTGTATTGTTCGCATCCGAACAAAAATTTATTAAATAGTCGGAAAATTGAATGTATAGTTCATTCCACAGAGCATGTATTACCTTAATTACTTCTTTTTATAAAAATATTACACTACTTTGCTCACTAGTTTGTGTGAACAAAGTATTAGTTTCATCGTTTAAAGCTTAACAATTTGTTAACATTGGACGGATTGTCAATTATTTTACAATAAAAGAAATGGAAAAAAGCAGTTTGCAAACAATCGGCAAAAAGTGGTTTTTTATTCTAAGTATCTGCCTTGTAGGTTGCATTGGGTTGAGTGGGTACATCATCTTTTCAATCATCAATATTAATAGATACAATGAATTAAGCCACCAGATAGATCGGATTCTGATTAGTAGCCAAAAATGTACGGTGGCTGCTGAAGAATTTTTAATGAATGCCTACACCGATGAAAACTTTGTTAGAAATGGCACTAATGATAGTTTTAAGAATTTCAACACCAATATGGAGGCAGTAGTATCGTTGACAGAATCATACAAAAATTCTGGCTATTTAGATACTGAAGCCAAAAAACAGTCTATTGGTAAACTCGAAAAGTATCTTAATTCTTACAAACAAGGTTTTTACTCGTTGGCAAATCTATTTAAAGAAAAAGGATTTAAAGATTTAGGTCTTGAGGGAGAAATGCGAAAATCTATCCATTTTATCGAAAACCACGAGGCAAAAGTTGATCTAGAACACTTGCTCACATTGCGCAGACATGAAAAAGATTTTTTGCTTCGCAAAGATTTGAAATATGTAGAAAAATTTAATGATGAATTATTAATATTTAAAAATTTCATCGGCTTTAAGTTGGTGCTAAACTCAAATAGCCAACGCGAAGAGCTATTGAAAGCACTTTCTTCTTACCAAGCCTCATTTGAAAAGATAGTAGAAATCGAAAAAAAAATTGGCTTGAACGCAACCAGTGGTCAAAGAGTCGAATTTACAAATACCCTCAATAATATCGAAACATTGTTGAATGAGGTAAGTTCAGAAATAAAAGATCAAAAAGATATAGCTTCAAAGGCAATAAATATTATTGTAGTTTCCATAATACTGGTGTTCATATTTATCATTGTCGCCATTTATTTTGGCATTAATTATTTCAATAATGCGGTTATTAAGCCTATTTCGAGGCTAAATGAGGCTGCCGATATGATAGCAGCAGGAAACTTAACGGTACATCTCGATCAATTTAGAAACAGAAAGCTCATCAAAGATTTGGTAACAAGTTTCGATAAGTTGATTGATAAGCTTCGCAATACCATCCAACAAATTGAGCTTATAAGTGCCCGAAAGCTTTTACACACAATCGAACTCCAAAGCGATGACGATGAAATAGGCAAAACTCTGAATCGAATTATCTCAGAGATACAGACCATAGATTTGGAGGAAAAGAAACGGACTTGGACGGCAGAAGGTCTTGCCCAATTTGGAAATATCAGCAGAGAAAACACCAATTTAAAAACGCTTGCAAGCAATGTATTGATTTTTTTAGTGAAATACATCAAAGCAAATCAAGGAGGGCTGTATATTTTGGAAAAAGACCGAGAAGGCAACGAATACCTCTCTTTGGAGGCTGCTTATGCTTACAACCGCAAAAAATATATTAGCAAAAAAATTAACTTAGGTGAAGGCCTTATCGGACAATGCTTTAAAGAAAAAGAGTCTGTGTACCTCAAGGAAATTCCCGCTGATTATCTGCAAATCACCTCAGGGTTTGGCGATGCTACTCCTCGTACTTTGCTAGTAGCTCCATTTGTGCACGATGACAACGCAGAAGCAGTGATTGAGTTTGCTAGTTTCGGAGATTTTGAGCCTTATCAAGTAGAATTTATATCAAAAGTTGGAGAAATGATGGCTTCTACCATTGCAAATACAAAGGCAAACGAAGTCACTAAATTATTGCTTGCCGAAAGTAAATTGCGATCAGACCAAATGCGCGAGCAGGAAGAAGAAATGACGACAAATTTAGAAGAAATGATGGTAACGCAAGAGGAATTTGAAGCCAAAGAAGCAGATTTCAAAGAAGAAATATTACTTTTAAAAGAAGAGATACGCAATTTGAAGCAAAAACAATTCGCCTAGCACAAAAAACCATCTTTTAGCAGCTTTGAGGTCAAACAATTCCACCAATCAAATATTTGATTTTTTCCATTTTTATTACTCTCATTTATCCATACAGCAGAAAACTTAATAATGAATTAACACTAGATAATTTAACTTGGTGTATTCAACCAACCGAGTTATGCAAAAAAATAGTGTTCAATCTGTAGGTAAAAAGTGGTTTTTTGCCCTTATGATATTCCTTTGGGGATGCGTGGTTCTTTGCGGTTACATTGTATTTTCGATAATAAACATTAATAAATACAATGATTTAAGCAACCAGATCGACAAAATATTGATTAGTAGCCAAAAATGTACTGTGGTTGCCAAAGAGTTCTTAATGAATGCCTACACAGATGAAACCTATGTAAAAACAGGCACAAATGAAAGCTTTGAAGCGTTCAACAGGGGTATGGATACGGTATTTACCCTCACCCAATCTTTTGAAAAATCTGAATACATTAATACAGATGATAAGAAAGAGGCAATCCAAGACCTTGATTCTAGCCTCAATTCTTACAAACTGGGCTTTTACCAAATCGCAGATTTATTTAAACAAAAAGGGTTTAAAGATTTAGGATTGGAAGGCGAAATGCGAAATGCCATTCACTTTATCGAAAACCATGAAGCTCCAATCGACCTTGAGTATTTGCTGATGCTCAGACGCCACGAAAAAGATTTTTTGCTACGAAAGGACAATAAATATGTAGAAAAATTTGACCAAGACATTGTAAAATTTGAAAATCATATAAAATTCAACAATAGTATTTATCCTGAATTTCAAAGACAGGACATATTAGAAGCCTTAGAAAAATACAGAATTACATTTGACAAAATCGTAGTTATCGAAAAACAAATTGGCCTTACTGCCAACGAGGGACACAGATCGAAATTTACACAGACTTTGGCTAAGATTGAAAATATTCTCAGCAACTTCAACAGTAAAATAAAAGAGGAAAAGACCAAGGCTTCGTACGCAATCAATATCATCATTGGTGCTATTATCGTTATATTTGTTCTTATTATTTCAGGTGTATTTTTTAGTGTCAATTACTTGAATAAGGCAGTGATTAAGCCTATTGAAAAACTAAATGAAGCAGCCGATCAAATTGCAGAAGGCAATCTCTCTGTAAATCTCGATGGAATGAAAAAACAAGCACTCATGCGAGAGTTGGTAATAAGCTACGAAAAACTAATCGAAAAACTACGCTCTACCATTACCCACATCGAGCTCATCACCTCTCGAAAGATATCAACATCATTCGATCTCAAAAATGACGATGATGAAATTGGCAAATCGCTCAATAGAATAATAAGCGAACTCCAAACAATAGATCTTGAAGAAAAACAAAGGATTTGGATTACCGAAGGACTTGCCACCTTTGGCGATATTATTAGATCAAATACAGATTTGAATCTGCTTTCAAACAGCGTTATTACTTTTTTGGTGAAATACTTAAAGGCAAATCAAGGTGGGTTGTACATTTTAAAAGTTGATGGCGATCGAGACGTGTTGAAATTGGAAGCCGCTTATGCCTATGAACGGAAAAAATTCTTAAACAGAACGATAGAAGTTGGTGAAGGTCTTGTTGGGCAATGCTACAAAGAAAAAGACCTTATTTACATGACCGATATTCCAGACGAATACATGACGATCACTTCTGGGCTTGGCGATGCAAACCCACGCGCTTTATTGGTGGCACCGATGATATGCAATGAAAAAGTAGAAGCGGTGGTCGAATTGGCATCTTTCAAAAATTTTGAGCCATATCAGATGGAATTTATATCTAAAATCGGTGAAATTTTAGCCTCGTCTATCACGAATGTAAAAACAACCGAGTTGACCTCTAAGTTGCTGGAAGACAGCAAGCTACAATCTGAACAAAGGCGTGCCCAAGAGGAGGAACTAAGGCAAAACTTAGAAGAAATGATGGCTACCCAGGAAGAAATAGCCAGAAAAGAAGTAGATTATAAAAGCGAAATTATCGAACTGAAAAGCGAAAATGATACTTTTAAACAGAAGTTGGAGATTTTGAATAAAGAAACTACTTCCCTGCAATTTTTATTAAAAGCAAAAGAAATAGAACTTAAAAAGTTGCAAGAGCAGCACAATTTTAGAGATGAAATAAAAAGGCCAGAGCTACAAAGATACCCACGCAGGATCGAGCATTTCCTCGACAGCTAATCAGGTTTAGTAAATTGGCAATTGAATATTTTACACCAATAAGTTTCACACCTAGTCGCCAACATTGAAAAAACCATCTTTTTTACCTTGGAGGAGACTCTAAATAAGATTATTTTGAACTTGCATTGAAAATTTCTAATTCCCACACCGAAGTGCATTAGCTTTTTTTGAATCTTATATCTTTGTTATTATATTGCTTGGCAGTTGGCTTGAGATTGTAAAGATTTTGGCAATTCTTCGGAACAATAAATTAAAAACTATGAAAAAAAACAAAACGAAATCGATAGTTGGAGGCTGGTTTTTCTGGCTTATGCTCTTTCTGTGGGGATGCGTAGTGCTGTGTGTGTATATAGTATTCTCGATTATCAATATCAATAAATACAACGATTGGAGCAACCATATCGATAATATACTTATTAGTAGCCAAAAATGCACCGTGGCCGCAAAGGAATTTTTGATGAATGCCTACACTGATGAAACTTTTGTAAAAACGGGTTCTAATGAAAGTTTTGTGGCTTTTAACCGAAATATGGATTCGGTATTGGTGCTTACGCAAGAATTTGAAAAATCAGACTTCATCAATAATGAAGATAAAAAACAAGCAGCCAACGACTTAGATTCGGATCTCAACACATATAAATATGGTTTTTTCATCATAGCCGAGCTCTTCAAGCAAAAAGGCTTTAGAGAATCTGGGCTTGAAGGCGAATTGAGAAAATCAGTTCAGTATATTGAAACCAACGAAACACCTGCGGATTATGAATATTTATTGGTTTTGCGTAAGCACGAAAAAGATTTTTTGCTCACTAAAGACATCAAATACACAGAATCTTTCAATGCAGATGTAGAACGATTTATCAAACATGTGCAAAGCAATAGCAAATATGATCCAAGTCAAAAAGACCGCCTAAAAACGGCTTTGGAAACCTATCAAAGCACATTTCAACAAATTATTGATATTGAATCTCAAATTGGTTTGAATCAAAATGAAGGCTTTAGATCTGAGATCACCATGTCGCTCGAAAGCATAGAAACCATATTGGGATCATTTTACAGGGAAATAAATGAAAAGAAGGCTCAAGCATCATACACAATCAATATTATCATTATCTCCATAATAGTAGTGTTTGTACTTATCATTTCTGGCGTATTTTTTAGTGTCAATTATCTAAATAGATCAATCATAAAACCAATAAAAAACCTCAACGATGCAGCCGACCAGATTGCACATGGTAACCTTTCTGTCAATTTGGGTACCATTAGAAATAATAAATTAATGGCCGATTTGGTATTGAGCTATGAAAAACTCATTGAAAAAATGAGATCTACCATTTCTCAGATCGAACTGATAACGGCACGAAAAATTTCTAGTGTTTTTGAATTACACAATGAAAGTGATGAAGTAGGAAAATCTCTAAACCGCATTATTAGTGAACTAAAAACCATCGATGCACAAGAGGCAAACAGAAATTGGGCTGCAGAAGGCCTCACAAAGTTTGGTGACATCATCAGATCAAACCAAGATTTCAATACGCTTTGCGACACCGTTATTTCTTTTTTGGTGAAATATTTAGATGCTCAACTAGGTGGTTTGTATGTAGTAAAAGCTTTGGAAGACAGAGATGTACTTAACTTAGAAGCAGGCTACGCTTACAATCGCAAAAAATTTATATCCAAATCGATCGAAAAAGGTGAAGGCTTGGTAGGACAATGTTTTGAAGATGCCGATTTTATCTATATTACTGATATTCCAGACGAATACATAAAAATCACGTCTGGCTTGGGCGATTCCAACCCACAATCACTTTTGCTTGCACCGATGATAAGCAGCGAAAGAGTGGAGGCTGTGTTGGAGTTGGCGTCTTTCAACGAGTTTGAAGATTTTCAAATCGAATTTCTCAAAAAAATAGGAGAGATTTTAGCCTCAACACTCAAAAATGTAAAGATTAACGAGATGACCTCCAGTTTGCTCGAAGAAAGCAAAATGCAGTCTGAACAAATGCGTGCACAAGAAGAAGAAATGAGGCAAAATCTGGAAGAAATGGTGGCTACACAAGAAGAAATATCGCGAAACGAACAGACCTACAAGAGCAGAATTATCTATCTAGAAGCCGAAAATGAACGTTTAAGACTGCAAAATGGCAAAATGCAGACCGAACATTTCTCTTTGCAATAACGAAAGATGTTACTATTTGTATTTCAATTCTACCAGATCGTACAGCTCTTGCACCACTTCACTTTCGGTGTCCCATTTATTGAAATCAAGGATATGTTTAGCATTTCCCCAATTTCCAGCAGTTTCTAGGCGAGCAAGCGTATGCTCTAAAAGCTCGCTATTTCCTTTAAATAGCTCTTTCGTAAACATTATTCGTTGGTTTAAACCCAATTTTATGGGTTTCGTAACCATTTCTCCAAATCTTTGGGCGTTTTCGTTGGGCTTTGATTTAGAAGTCAAATCTTTCTGATGCAGTTCCAAAGGCGTAGGGGCGTAATCGTCTTTCTTCTTCAAATCAGAGACGATACTTTCCATGGGAAACGGAATAGTGAGCGAAACTTGATTGATTATCGGTTGAAAATCATCAAAAGTATCATTCGATTTGTAATAGGAATCTTGAAAATAGCCCATAATATCGGTAGTGTAAAAAACAGGCACTTTGTAGGTTTCAAGTTTTTCAATAAAATGACCGAAGAAAGCTTGGTTTACTTTCAAATATTTTGCTTTTTCTTGCAAATCTGCGAGCGAAATTTTCTGAATATCGGGCGTAAAAAAATATTGTTTGAAATAATGATACGGTGACAATGAAAGGTACAAAGTTTCTTCAATGGACGAAGCCAGCAAATTTTCAAATGCCTCGCGTTTCACGAATATATGATTTGAAAGCACATTCATCAGGCTTTGAATGGCATCTTGAACCTGCACATCATCGTAATTGAAATAAGAACTTTGTTTTAATTGGCTGATTTCTACTTTCCAGATAAAAAAGATATTCTTGAGTATAAAGTAATTAATTTGCGGAATAGGGGAAAATTTGAGTATTTCAGAACCAGAAATGTTTAATTTTTGCAAATTAAAAAAATCTGAGCAAAGTTTTCTAGCCACCGATCTGGCATAGTTTTCTAGTGCTTGCTTATTCAATTTGTTTTCCATTCCAAATTTGAGCTTACCTTTACGGAAATAAAGGTGTAAAATACCAAAAAGTGCCGTTAATAAAAATTATAAATCCATATAAAAATATTTTTGTTGGAATTTGGGTAATATCTGAAAATTTAGAACAATTGCAGCAATTAGCCAACATACAGATGCTTCGTGAAAGTGAGCAAATACATCATCCTACCAAGCGAAAGGAATTTTTAGCTTCGAGGCTAGTATTGGCTGAAATTTGCAAGCAGCAATCTGTTTACGACCTCAATATCTTCAAAACCATTCACGGAAAACCATTCTTTCCTGAGAGCAAATGGCATTTTTCTATCAGCCATACAGAAAAATATGCTGTGTGTGCTATTCATTTAGAAAGACCAATTGGCATCGATACCGAAAAAATTCAATCCAAATTTGAGATCATTGCTCAAAAATTTTTAACAGACGATGAGCAAAAAGTTTGTGAAAACGATATTGGGAAAATAGCCTTGCGGTGGTGCATAAAAGAAAGTGCTTATAAGTGGAATGGCGAAAAGGGACTGAATTTTAAAACCGAAATAGTAATAGATAGCAAAATGAACGAAGTTTTGGTGAAGGACATTAAAAATAACATTCATTTTGAGAAGATTGATGAAGATCATTTTTGGGCGATTGTTTATTGATAGGATAAATCTCCTTAGTTGATAACTCGATTTTTGTTTGCACGTAGGTTAAGAATTGAAAATTTAGCTACTTTTGATGCAGAAATTGAAAATGAAATAGCAGATAATCTTATGAATATTCTAATTACGGGTGGTGCTGGATATGTAGGTTCTGCCTTGGTACATCGACTATTAGCCGTTAAGGAGGTGAAAAGTATAACAATATTCGATAATTTAAGCGCAAAAAATTTTGGAATATTTACACTTTTAAAGACTACCGACACAAAAGTAAATTTTGTTGAGGGCGATATTTTAGATGCTCATAAATTAAACAAAGAAGTAAAAAAAGCCGATGTAGTATATCATTTGGCATCGTTAACAGTCCAAAATCAAGCGATGGACAGCCATTATTATGAACAAATAAACCATTGGGGCACATCTGAAGTGTTGAATGCAGTCGAGCAAAGCAATGTTCAAAAATTTATATACGTAAGCA
This sequence comes from Cytophagales bacterium, assembly GCA_046152935.1. GTDB lineage: Bacteria > Bacteroidota > Bacteroidia > Cytophagales > UBA9547 > CAZMFZ01. The sequence continues at coordinate 16,040 of JBJXGB010000056.1, read as the reverse complement.
GTGCAGAAATATTTGACAGCGGAGAGATTGAAAATGAAAATGCCAAAGCCAATCCAAAATCGTTTTATGCACATTCTGTTTACAGAGCCGAGGAGCAAATTAAAAGAATGTGGGATAAAAAACAGTGCTACATCATTCGCGCCAGTGAAATATTTGGCTATTCGCTTGCAAATCAATATGTTGGCTTACTAAATAAATTTGTATTTCAAGCACAATTTAAGGGCAGAATCCAAATTCCTGGCAATGGCAGAAATCTCGTAAGTTTTGTATCGATTAATAAAACGGTAGAAGTATTAGCCCAATTCTTGAATACTAAAGCACCTTCCGAAGTTTTTCACCTAAGCGATTATACATTTCAAACATTGGACGTGGTGGAAATTTTGCAAGAATTATACCCCAATTTGGAATTTATTTTTATCAACCCACACTTGCAATTGCAAGATTTAGCTCTCAAGCCTTCGGAAAAGTTAAATAGCTTTATTAACTTGAAAACCAATTCGTTAAAAGATGAATTGCGACAATACATCTCCTACTTTTCATTCTAACAGTTTGCCTAGCTACCGACTGAAATGTGTTATTTTTTTAATGCTGGTTTCTAACCAATTGCTGGCAACCGACCCACAGTTTACGCAGTTTTATGCAGCACCACTGTATATGAATCCTGCATTTGCTGGAGCAATCGACTGTTGGCGAGCCGGGGCAAATTACCGCAGCCAATGGAGTTTTAGCAACCAACCATACACAACTTATAGTGCCTACATCGACCACAATTTAGCTGCGACTACTCGATTCAAGGGCGGTGCTGGGTTGTATGTATTCAGAGATAGCCCCGGTGCTGGCAATTACACTACTTACGAAATAGCACCAATGCTGTCTTATTTCGTAAATATTAATAAAAAAACAACGCTTCGTTTTGGCTTGCAACCATCTTATCATTTGAAATATGGCAATTTTGGCTCGTTTACTTTTGGTGACCAAATCGACCAGATACGAGGCCCTATTTTTGGCACGGCAGATAATGGAGGCATTCCAAGCCAACTCAACTTTTTCGATTTATCTACAGGTTTTTTGCTTTTTAGCGACAATTATTGGGTTGGTTTATCAGGCCATCATTTGCTCAAAGTACCGTTTGCGTTTGAAAACAACAGAGCAGCTGTACCGATGAAATTCTCTTTGCATGGAGGCTATAAATTTTACCTGGAGTCGGCTGGCGATTATGAAACTAGTATTTCGCCCGTCATCAACATTCGCAGCCAATGGGCCAATTTGCAAATGGACGCAGGGTTTTATTACCAAGCAAAATATTTAACTTTAGGGCTTTGGTACAGAGGCTTGCCTGTGATAGGCGGTGCAGGTTTCAATACAGATATGGTCGCAGCATTGGTAGGTTTCAAATGGAATCAATACAAAGTTGGCTACAGCTACGATTTAACATTGTCGAAAATGGCTTATACCTACGGTTCGCATGAAGTTTCACTTATTTATGAGTTTTGCTTTTATGCTAATAAAAAACAACGTCCACCATTGAATGTGAGGCAGTTACCTTGTCCTTAAATGAAATAAAATAGTCAAAATTAATAGTATTATGGAAACTTGGAAACGAATTGGAAACACTTTTAAAGCTACATTGCTTACCGTATTGGTGGTTGGTATTTTGGTAATTGTTTACCTTTATTTTGCCTCTTATAGCGAGGGCTACAGGGCTGGCGTTGTATACAAATTGAGCCAAAAGGGCTATGTTTTTAAAACTTATGAAGGTGAAATGAATACTGGAAACTATGTGACAGAGGCAGCAGGCGACAATAATTTATCTACAAAAATATGGAATTTTTCTGTCGACACGGACCAAAAAGAGATCGTTGCCCAACTCGAAAATGCTGTGCTGAAGGGCAGCAGAGTGAAATTGTTTTACAAAGAAAGGTACTTGAAACTGCCTTGGAGAGGCGACACCAAGTACTTTATTTTTAAAGTGGAAGCATCACCAATCTAGTAAGTTTTCCAGACTCCATAAGCGAGAAATAGCCACCCTCCTATCATTGCCAAACCACCAAAGGGGGTAATGGCTCCCAGCCAGCGAATACCTGTAAAGCAAAGTACATACAAGCTGCCAGAAAAGATAGTAATTCCTGCCAAAAAAAGCCAGCCGGAAATCGTAAAGTATTGATTTTCAGCTTTTTGCATCACAATTCCCAATAGAATTAATGCAAAAACGTGGTAAAACTGGTATTTTACAGCTGTCTCAAAAGTATCAATTCTACCAGCATTTTCAAGAAAATTTTTGAGGCTATGTGCACCAAAAGCACCGATGCCTACAGTAATAGCCCCTATGAACGAGCCCGCAAGTATAAATAATTTTGACATCATTGTTGGAATAGACACCAAATTTAGCTGTTTTTTACCACAAACTTCAATAAACTAGTATGCCCGCAATCTAAGTCTGTGTGCTTTACAAATTTCATTCTTTTGACAAAGATGGCTACGTGTTTCGCTTGCACTATCCGATCAAAAGTTCCTGTATAGAACGTAAAGGGGATTTTTTTGGATTCTGAAATTTGGATAATATTTTCCAAATTAGGTCTAAAATACCTATATATCATCCACGAAAAGTAGACCCTAACTCTTTTTGTAGCGGTATCCATTTCATTCTCAGCAAATTTCAGCAAGCTTTTATCGGCCAATCTTAAAAACTTTAATAAAGTAATCACTTTAAAATACCTTGAAGGATTAAAAATGGTGTATCTGAAAAATGTATTCAAAAAACCAGGATAGGTAGCTGCACTGTACCAAAAGTTGGTCTTGATCCCATCAGGGGCAATCAATATTACTTCATCTACCTTGTTTTGATACAATTCAAATGAGCAAAGAGCCACTTTGCCACCCATACTAAATGCCAGAATAGAAAATCTTTCAATATTTTCTTGAATCAAGAAACTATCAAGCATCAATTTCCAATCATCTAAAAGCAAAGCTTTGTCGCCTTTTCCATATTCACTTTTACCATGTGCAAATAAATCGAATGAATATAGTGTGTATTCATTTCCATATTTGTTTTCAAAAGGGAGAAATGAATTTTTGTCTAATCCATAGCCATGAAAACAAAGAAGGGCTTTTTCTCCGTTGCCAAACTTGATACATGCTAGCTTGGAATCGTCAAAATGGATAAATAATGTCTTCAATGGTTCTTTTCTGTTTTATTTTTTAAAAATTTGTTCCTACTGCCATGGTTGGTGTCTCCACAAACCATCCTATATTTCGTTTTTTAATAATTTTATTGTAATAGTTGAGCTCAAAAAATTAACATAATTTGGAAGCTTTCTAATTTGATTAAAATTTTGTTATAGCGTGGATTAGGCATATTTTTGTAATTGCTAAAGTAACGCATTTATCGCATGAGTTTGCCTGTAGATTACCTGCCAATTTTTCTTCAATTTCTTTTTGCCATGGGTTTTGTGGTTACAACCATGGTAGGAACCCATTTTTTAGGGCCAAAGAAAAAAACCGCGCACAAGCTAGAAAGTTTTGAGTGCGGAATTGAATCCGTTGGCAATGCACGTACACCTTTTTCTGTGAAATATTTTCTCACAGCCATATTATTCGTATTATTCGATGTGGAGGTTATCTTTATGTATCCTTGGGCGGTGAATTTTAGAGAGTTGGGGTTGTTTGGCTTTATAGAGATGTTGGTATTTATGGTATTCCTATTGTTTGGCTTTTTCTATGTAATTAAGAGAAAAGCACTTGATTGGGAATAAATGAAATTTGAGAAAGAATACATCAGCGAGCGAATAAAATTCTTTGATGGATTAGCAAAGTAAGCTTTTGCTGCACTCTTATTGTTCAGCTCAGGGATTGGTGGCTTGTTAGTTTCAAAAGAAAAATTATCAGGGTTATATTTTCAAAATTTATTCATTGTTGGGTTACTTGTTGATTTTATTTTTACCATTTTGGTCTTTTACTTGCTAAACAAACAATATTCAGAAATTAATAAAGTAAAAAAATAATGGGAGAGCTAGAATACTACGCTATTATGGCATTTATGATTCTTTTTGGTCTATTAGGAATCTCAACTATAGTTTATGTTGAAGTGAATGATAGAAAGGCTGAAAAACAAAATCAGTTAAATACCATTTAGCAGATGGGTGAGTTGAGTAACAGGTATTAGATACAAATTTTGCCAATAGTTGAATACAGAATTTGGCCGTAGAAAAGCGGATAGGGAGAACCAATTGACAAAGATTTAGTTCTATAGATACAACATTCATAGAATCGTAGGTACGATAAAAATATTATGGCAGATAAATTAAAAACATTAGATACACCGCCAGGCGTAGAAGGTCCTGGTTTTTTCGCTACTTCTTTAGATAGCGTAATAGGTGCTGCACGCGCCAATTCACTTTGGCCATTGCCTTTTGCAACTTCATGTTGCGGGATCGAGTTTATGGCAACTATGGGTTCTACATACGATTTTTCTCGTTTTGGCTCAGAAAGAGTGTCTTTTTCACCTCGCCAAGCAGATGTTTTGATGGTAATGGGTACTATTGCCAAAAAAATGGCACCTGTTCTGCGTCAAGTTTATGAGCAAATGGCTGAGCCTAAATGGGTGATGGCTGTGGGTGCCTGTGCATCCAGTGGCGGGATATTCGATACATATAGCGTACTGCAAGGCATCGATGAAATAATTCCTGTAGATGTGTATGTGCCAGGTTGCCCACCAAGACCGGAACAAATTATTGACGGTTTTATGCAAATTCAAAGATTGGCAACCACAGAAAAATTAGATAGAAGAGATTCCCCAGAATACAAAAAACTGCTTGATAAGTACAAATTTCTAGAAGCAGCCCAGACCTAAGAACAAAGAACAATGAGAAATGAATAAAGAGAAAAGACCTTAAAAAGCTGTAATTTGAATCATCAATGGCATTAACTAACGATTTAGTATTCAACAAAATAAAGGAAAAGTTTGGCGAGAAAGTGATTTCTCACGATGAGCAATACGGAATGTTGTCGGTGACAATGACGAAAGACACCAATATCGAAGCACTCCAATTTTTGTACGATGAGGCAGAACTGAAATTTCAGTTCATGACAGATTTGACAGGTGTTCATTATCCAGACAATTTATTGCCTTTTTGTGTAGTTTATCATTTGCATAGCCTTACCACAAATACTCGATTACGATTGAAATTCTTTTTGCCGGTCGAAAATCCAGCAATCAAAACGGCAACCAGTGTTTACGCTGCTGCCAATTGGATGGAAAGAGAGACATTCGACTTTTTTGGTATTTTATTTGAAGGGCACCCCAATTTGAAACGTATTTTAAATGTCGATGAAATGGAAGTGTTTCCAATGAGAAAAGAATATCCTTTAGAAGACCCAAATAGGGTCGATAAAAAAGATTCCTTCTTTGGAAGATAGAATGAAAAAGTATTTAGAAGAGAATATAAAATTTGATATAGCCAAGTTTACAACAGGTTTTTATGCAACCGTATTATTGATTGGTGGATAAATTGGATTGCTTTTAAACGGAAAATTGGCAGAACAAAGATTATTATTAGCAATATTTCTCGGCTTTATTTTTATCATAATGGCACTGATTTATATGTTTTACTTAAATGGAAGAATAAAAAGCAACATTCAAAAACTAAAAGATTATGAATAATGAGATTTTATCAATGATTTTAGTGTCTGCCTCTGTGTTATCATTTGCAGGCTTATTGGGCTATTGGTCGTACCAAATGGCGGTTGAGGCTAGAAATGAAAAGAAATTAGCAATAAAATGAGCGAACACAAACATATACAACTGGTAAACGAGCTTGAAAAAGAGACCGTTACAATCAATTTAGGCCCAACCCATCCTGCTACCCATGGTGTATTTCAAAACATTCTTGAAGTGGACGGTGAGAAAATTGTGTCAAGCGAGTCAACAATTGGCTACATACATCGTGCATTTGAGAAATTGGCTGAACGCAGGCCTTTTTATCAAATTACACCCATAACAGATCGCTTAAATTACTGTTCATCCCCTATCAATAATATGGGATGGCACATGACAGCTGAGAAACTGCTCGGAATTAAACTTCCTAAGAGAGTTGAATACATGAGGGTAATTATCATGGAATTGGCTCGTATTTCCGACCATTTGATTTGCAATAGTATTTTGGGGGTCGATACTGGAGCCTTGACTGGTTTCTTGTATGTAATGCAAGAGCGCGAAAAAATTTATGATATTTACGAAGAAGTTTGCGGAGCAAGATTAACCACCAATATTGGTCGAATAGGCGGATTTGAGAGGGATTTCAATGAAAATACATTTTTGAAAATCCGCAAGTTTGTAAAAGATTTTCCTAAAGTATTCGAAGAATTTAACGGAATGCTCGAACGCAACCGTATTTTCATGGACAGAATGATTGGTTGTGGTCCAATTTCAGGTGAAAGAGCATTAAATTATGGCTTTACTGGTCCAAACCTACGTGCAGCCGGTGTAGATTACGATGTTAGGGTCATGAGTCCTTATAGCTCCTATGAAGATTTTGAGTTTGATATTCCTGTTGGAGTAAATGGCGATGCATATGATCGTTTTCAAGTAATGGCTGAAGAGATTCGCCAAAGTGTACGCATTATCGATCAAGCTTTAACAAAAATAGAAAAAGAGCCACCGGGTGTATACCACGCGGAAGCTCCAGGCATTTATTTGCCTAAAAAACAAGATGTTTACACCAAAATGGAAGCGTTGATATACCATTTCAAAGTAGTGATGGGAGAAATAGATGCACCAGTTGGCGAGGTCTATCACGCAGTTGAGGGTGGAAATGGAGAGCTTGGATTTTATTTGATAAGTGATGGCGGCCGAACGCCCTACCGTTTGCATTTCCGCAGACCATGCTTCATTTATTATCAAGCATTTCCAGAATTGGTAAAAGGTTCGGTAATTTCTGATGCCATCGTCACCATGAGTTCTCTGAATGTGATTGCAGGTGAATTGGATGCATAAGTAGAATAGTATGTCGGCACAACCCATTGTACATATCACAGAAGAAGACTACCTTAAAATGGAGAGAATGTCTCCATTTAAGAATGAATATTACCGTGGTAATGTGTATGCAATGGGAGGAGCATCATTTAGGCATAATAGAATTCTATCTAATTTGGTAGGAGAAGTGATTCCTACTCTTAAAAATAAGAAATGTAGTGCGTACTTTAATGATTTAAGAATTCACGTACCCGAACCTCCTTTTTATGCGTATCCTGATATGATAATATTGTGTGGAAAAGAGGAGTTTTCTGATGATGTTAAAGATACGATTACAAATCCAACTGTTATTATTGAAATATTATCAAAATCAACAGAGCAATATGATAAATCAGTAAAGTTTGGTTTATATAGATTTGCAAGATCATTCAAAGAATATTTTCTAATCCATCAAGATAAACCTTTGATTGAGTGTTTTTTGAAAATGGACGATTTTAACTGGCTCGAGGGAGAAGTAAAAGGAATAGAAAAAAAAATGAATATTCGTTCGATTGATTTAGAAATTTCGTTATCTGATCTCTATAATGATGTTAATTTTGATACACAATTTGATATAATAAAGTAATGAGTGCTTATTCACACGATACACATACCCTTCAAGGTCAGGAAGTTAAGTTTTCAGAGGAAGCCATGAAGGTGGTTGAGAAACACCTTTCAAAATACCCACAAGGCAAGCAAAAATCGGCCATTTTACCACTTTTGCATTTGGCGCAACAGGAATTCGGCTGGTTGGGAAGCGATGTAATGGATTATGTTGCCACTTTGATGCAGATTGAGCCAATAGAAGTATACGAAGTAGCTACTTTCTATTCACAATATTATACAAAACCGGTTGGTAAATATGTGTTTGAAGTGTGTAGAACCAGCCCTTGCTGGTTGCGTGGTGCTGAAGAAATAGTAGAATATATTGAGAACAAATTGGGTATTAAAGATGGTCAGACTACGCCTGATGGCATGTTTACGCTGAAAACAGTAGAGTGCCTTGCTGCCTGCGGAATGGCACCTGTTATGCAATGTGGCTTGAAATATCACGAACATTTGACAAAACAAAAAGTAGAAGAAATAATTGATGAAGCTATTTCTGAAAATAAAGTATCGAGGGCCTGGTTTTAAATTAATACACAAAAAGAATGAAAAATAGTGCTCAAAATCTCTTTTCTAGCTTGGCAAACTACGATATGGGTTGGATTGGATTTCAAATACTTCTTTTTTTTTTCTAGTTTTTACCTATTTCTATATTAGGTATCTATTTGGTAGATGGAAAAAAAGAAGACATGCTACATCAAAAAAAGTTCACTATTCAGAAAAAAGACGCTTAAAAGTATAAAAAATGGCAATAAAGATATTAACGGAAAATATTAACGAACCTAACATCGAAACTTTCGATGTTTATAGAGCCAAAGGTGGATACAGAGCAGTTGAGAAAGCTATCAAAACGATGGCTCCCGAAGCCGTGGTTGAAGAAGTAAAGAAATCTGGTTTAAGAGGTAGAGGCGGTGCAGGTTTTCCTGCTGGAATGAAATGGAGTTTCATAGCAAAACCAGAAGGCGTGCCGCGCTATTTGGTCTGCAATGCCGATGAAAGTGAGCCAGGCACATTCAAAGACCGATATTTGATGCAAAAAACGCCTCATACCCTAATTGAAGGGATGATTGTATCGAGTTTTGCTTTGGGTGCAAACACAGGCTATATTTATGTAAGGGGTGAATTGATGTATGTAGTTCGCATTTTGGAAAAAGCAATCAATGAAGCATACTCAAAAGGTTTCTTAGGTAAAAATATTCTTGGTTCAGGCTATGATTTAGATGTGCACGTGCATTGCGGTGCTGGTGCTTATATATGTGGAGAAGAAACGGCTTTGATAGAATCTTTAGAAGGAAAACGCGGAAATCCGAGAATGAAACCACCTTTTCCTGCCATAAAAGGTTTGTATGGCTGTCCAACAGTGGTAAATAATGTTGAAACAATTGCATCAACTTCTTGGATTGTAAATAATGGAGGGGAAGAATACGCAAAAATTGGTGTTGGAAAATCAACTGGAACTAAACTGATCTCGGCTGGGGGAAGCATCAATAAACCAGGTGTTTATGAATTAGAATTGGGTTTGCCTGTTGAGGAATTTTTGATGAGCGATGAATATTGTGGTGGTATTTGGAAAAACAGAAAGCTAAAGGCTTGTGTGCCTGGTGGTTCTTCTGTGCCTGTATTGCCAGCCCATCTTTTATTCAAAACGGCCAATGGCGATACCCGATTAATGAGTTACGAATCGCTATCAGATGGTGGTTTTGTTTCCGGTTCGATGTTAGGGTCGGGCGGTTTTATCGCTTACGATGAAGAATCTTGTATGGTTAAGAACTTATGGAATTTCTCACGTTTTTATCACCACGAATCGTGCGGTCAATGTTCGCCATGCAGAGAAGGCACAGGTTGGATGGAAAAAGTATTGCACAGAATTGAGCATGGTCATGGTCATGAACAAGATATAGATTTATTGGTAGATATTGCCAAAAAGATTGAAGGGAACACCATTTGCCCTTTGGGCGATGCAGCTGCGTGGCCGGTCGCGAGCCATATTCGCCATTTTAGAGATGAATTTGAATGGCACATCAAAAACCCTATTGAATCTTCTAAAAAAGGAGCTGTTTATAGAAATGATTTGGTAATGGTATAAAAAAAGTCCCGATTTAATCGGGACTTTTTTATTTATTTACAAGCTATAATCATTTGCTTCGATCAATTTGGCAGCAATTTTTCGCCTTGTTTCTTTGGTATTGATGTTGCCATATTTTGCAAATCGTTTCAATCCCATGTGTAGCATCCGTTGTTCATCACCTTCTGTCATCGAATTGATCGCATTCTTTCCAGCAATGGTTATTCTATCTACAGAGTCGAAAATTATAGTTTTGGTAATGGCGATTTCCACTTCGCAAGCAGCTTCACCTTTTATTCCAACCATCTTCTCAGTTCTCAATAAAGCAGATTCTGCCACATAAGTATCAATGATGATGTCTGCAATATTCATCAAGATTTCTTGTTCGGTAGAAAGTGCCTGCATGAATTTTTGCGCAGCAAATCCAGCAATCATTAATCCAGATTTTTTAAAGTTCTTTACAGCTTTATGCTCTTCAGAAAACAAAGTGACGTCTCCATTATCGGCTTCTGGCATCGACATCAATTCTTTTTGTACGGCAGTTGCAGGTCCAAGCAAATCTATTTTGCCTTTCAATGCTCGTTTCATTAGCATATCGACTATCAACATACGGTTTATCTCATTTGTACCCTCAAAAATTCTGTTGATTCTCGAATCTCTGTAGGCTCTATCCATCGGATAATCAGCCGAAAAACCATATCCACCCAATATTTGAACACCCTCATCTGCCACATAATCAAGCACTTCTGAGCCTGCTACTTTCAATATAGCACATTCTACAGCAAACTCTTCAGCTGCACCAAGTACCGATTCGCTATACGTTTTGCCTTTGGCTTTCAATAATTCTTCACTGCTGTCAATATCGTTACCAGCACGATAAAGTGCTGCTTCAATACCATAAATTTTTATAGCTTGCTCGGCCAATTTGTATTGAATGGCTCCAAAATTTGAAAGTGGTTGCTTGAATTGAATTCTTTCATTGGCATACTTCACAGATGTTGCAGCGATCGCTTTAGAAGCTCCAACGGCAGCAGCACCTAGCTTTATTCTGCCAATATTTAAAATATTAAATGCAATTAAATGGCCCTTTCCAATTTCGCCCAATAAATTTTCTGCTGGCACATGGCAATCGTTCAAGAAAACTTGGCGTGTAGACGAGCCTTTGATACCCATTTTGTGCTCTTCATTGCCCAAACTCAAACCTTCGGTACCTTTTTCAACAATAAATCCAGTGAATTTATCGCCATCAATTTGCGCGAATACAATGAATACATCTGCAAACCCTGCATTCGTAATCCACATTTTTTGACCATTCAACACATAATATTTTCCATCGGCAGTCAATATTGCCTTGGTTTTGGCAGCTAATGCATCAGAACCAGAACCTGGTTCAGTTAAGCAATAAGAAGCTTTTAGTACTCCCGAAGCTAATTTTGGAACATATTTTTGCTTTTGAGCCTCGGTACCAAAATAGATGATAGGTAAAGTGCCAATGCCAGTGTGTGCAGACAACGCCACTGCAAACGAGTGACCCGCGCCAATCACTTCGGTTAACTTTAAGGTAGTATTGAAATCTTTACCGAAGCCACCTAAATCTTCGGGAATTGATGCACTCAAAAGCCCCAATTCGCCTGCTTTGCCAATTAACGAAGCCATCAGACCCTCTTCTAGTGCATCGATTCTATCCAAATTTGGCATTATTTCTTTCGCTAGAAAGTCTTTAGCCATTTCTGAAATCATTAGCTGCTCTTCGTTGAAGTCTTCAGGACAGAAAATATCGTTTGATTCAATGTCTTTTGTTAAAAAGTGACCACCTCTGATGGCCGATTTGGTTGCTGTTTCCATTGTTTTTTATGAATTTCGGTTTGAGATTTGTACGTTATTTGTTGCGAAATGGTTGGCTATTTTTTCAGAAAAATTTCTTCATAAAATATCAATTTGAGCGATCTTTATTTAAAAGATACTTTCTTACAAATAAACTTTTATCTAAAAATGCCAAAACTTCAGATTTTCTACAAAAACCGCTCGATAGCCAATGTTTGTGACTTTACAGACGATTCTTTCCTTATTTTTTCTTGTAATTTAAGAATTCCTCCAATGAGCGCTTCGGGACGGGGTGGGCAACCGGGCACATAAATATCTACAGGAATGATGCGGTCTACCCCTTTCACCACATGATAGCCATGTTCCCAATACGGTCCACCACAATTTGAACACGATCCCATGGAAATTACATACCGAGGCTCTGGCATTTGTTCATACAATCTTTTGATTCTGTCCGCCATTTTGAAAGTAACTGTTCCTGCCACCAACATCACATCAGATTGGCGTGGAGAGTTTCTAGGAATTACCCCAAAACGATCCAAATCGTAGCCAGAAGCATAGGAAGACATCATCTCGATCGCACAGCAGGCCAATCCAAACCCCATTGGCCAGAGCGAAGACAGCCTTGCCCAATTGACAATATTATCGACATTGGTAATAAAAATGCCTCCGTGTTCTAGTTCTCTATCTAATAATCCCATGGTATTTTAAAATTGAAATATATGAGCTCGAATAAGCAATTTAAGGCAATATTAAAGGAACAAAATCAATAAATTTGTGCTTCCCTGTTGCTAATTTCAGCTACAAATCTAGATATTCATCATCATTAATTTCAACTGCTTTTTGCTTTTCTTGTTGCTTTTTCTGGTAGTCTTTTCTAAAAATCTCTTTTATTTCCTTCTTTTCTTCCTGCCAACGCTCTTTAATTTTCTGCTTCACAGCCGATTTATCGTATAAAATTTTGAAGTTAGCTGGGGTTCCCTTTATGATTAGATATAAATAAAAGCCAGAAAATATATTGCCTTCTATGGCTTGCTCTTCCTCTAAATTATCCTTTTTCTTATAATTTTTTAGTGGAATTTTGAATCGATATTCAAATTCATTTCCAAAACTATGCGAACCTAATACCGACATTTTGTTGATATTAGAAGCAATTTCCATTTCGGGAATGTATACAATTTGTTTAGCGATTTGGATCGTATTTTTGAGTTCTAAAAATCGAATATTAGCGAGTGCGTCTTCATTTACAAATTTGGCAAGGTTTTTCATTGGCGCAAAATTTACCAATTGCCCATTTTTAATGCTTGTATTTACTTCGGCAACAATCGATTCGGGCTTGATATTTAGGTATTTATCAAATACGAAAAGCGTTTTTACATCAGATGTGATTTCGCCTCTTAGATTTTGGTACGTAATAAAATCTTGCCCAAAATTATCTGTCATCTCGTAAATACTATCTATCTGCATTTTATCAAGTTTAAATTTTACATCGGTTTCAAAAGTGGTATCGCGTTTTTGTACCACAGTTCCATCTAAAAATAGCTTTCCATTGGCTATATTCATCGTCATTTCTGTGGCTGTAATAAGTTGATTGCGAAGCGACAAGCTGCCTTTTACATTTTTAGGTTTGAATTTTTGAAAGGCCAAACTTTGAATTTTTGCCTCGATATCAAACGAAAGTTTGTCTGAAATCTCAAATTTGTATTTTGCATCTTTTGTGTTTTTGGAAGTTGAAAATAGCTCGTCAAGATTCATATGTTCAGATTCTATCTTGGCTTTGATATCTAGCACTTGATTTTTATATAACAGATAGGGAAAAATATTGCCAATCGAACCACTGGCTTTTATATCGGATTTGCCCAACGCCATCGAGAATGAATTGGCATGTAAATCTGTCTTTGTAAAACTAAAATCGCCATTCAATTGCTTGATTCCCAGCTGATAAGCCTTCAATTTGAGTTCCAAATTTCGTACTTGAATGTTTCCAGTAGTGTGCAGAAGGTCGTACTTTTTAGCCTTCAGATCGGCCATATTTCCTTTGAAATCAACGTCAAAATCAATGTCACCTTTTGCTGTTTCAATTTCTTGGTTTGGAAATATTTTTAAGAAATAGCCAGCATCTACACTCGATTTTGCATTCAATTCTATGTATGGATTGTAAAAACTACGTTGGTAAAAATTGCCTTCAAAAGTCCTTCCATTCATCATGGCTCTTATATTTTCAAGCTTGAAAACACCCGTTTTTTCAGTTTCAGCTTCGTTGTCGAAGGTGCCTTTAAAACTCACATTTTCGACCCCAGCATTGTATTCTGGATGGAAGAAGGAAGCATTTTCGCATCCAAATGCTACTTTTATGTGGGTTTTTTCCGTTCGTGAAATTTCGCCTTTTACGATTCCGTTGAAATACACCTTTCCTTTGCTTTTGTAAGTGAGCAAGTAATCTGATATTTTGGGAGGTAAAAAAGATATAATCGTCTGAAAATCACTGTTTTGCTCAGAAAATTGCAGATCGATAAACGGCTTTTTACCATCAATATATTTACCCTGAATATTAAATTTTGCATTTATTACATTCAATCGTGATGGAAATATTTTGTAGGTTTTATCCTTAGAAGAATAAAAGATTTTGCTTTCAATGGTGGCTGGCTTGTCTTTAAAAAACGACCAAGTATTTAACTTGATTTGATGCATTTGTAAGATGCCTTTTACAGAAATATCCCAATCCTGGTCTATAAGTTTGAAATTGGCATCTGCGTTGTAGAAGATCGCTCCAAAAGTATTTTTTAAGGGCACATCATTGTAGGAAATATCAACATTCTCGAGCTTTACACCCTTCAAATTAAATAAAATTTGCACTTTATCGATGCTCGCTGCTTGCTGCTTAATGATTGAAAAATTGTTTTTACCATTTTCTAAAATTTGAAAATTGAGTTTGGCATTTTTCAAATAAAGGTTCTTAATCTTGTACTTTCTTTCCAATAAATCCCAAATAGAAAATGAAAAATACAATTTTTCCGCTGTTGCAAATGCCTTTTTGCTTTTGGGAATCGATTCTATAATTTTTACACCCTTAAATTCGATGGCAAACTGTGGAAATGTGTGAATAAAATCGAGTGAAATTTTATCGACAAATATTTCTGTAGCTATGCTCTTATTCGCCTCATTTACAAAGAGTTGAATCAGTTGATTTCGCATCAAATAGGCTGCAGTTGCAGCACCAAATACCAACAAAAAAATGAAAAGGACGGTAAAACCAACAATTCGAAATACTTTTTTGAGCATGTAGAATAGAATTATGTTGTAAAAATATTAATAATTGTCGAGTTTAAAATTTGGAATAATCATTTTTCACTCTACCTTTGCAATCCCAAAATTAACAAGGGAGCATAGCTCAGCTGGTTCAGAGCATCTGCCTTACAAGCAGAGGGTCCGCGGTTCGAATCCGTGTGCGCCCACCCACTTAAAAGCCTTCGTGAACACTGTTTGCGAAGGCTTTTTTGTTTTTTGTCACAAAGCCAATGCAATTTCTGACATGTTGCTACCCTGCCACCTTCCACCCAAAACGCCTATTTTTGCCCTCGAATTTTCTACAGACAACAAACCAACCTCGCCAAATCACGTAGAACCGGTTTCTCAAGTTATTGAGTTATTAGATGATTGGGTTATTGAGCGCCAATCACTCAATAAAACAATAACACAATAACATCCCAACATGAAAGTTCTAAAATTTGGGGGCAGCTCCGTCGGCACTCCAGAGCGCATCAAGGGCCTCATCAACATCCTCAAAGCTTACCACGCACGTGGCGACCAGTTCACCGTCGTCTTCTCGGCCTTCAGCGGCGTCACGGACAGCTTGCTCGACATGAGCCGTCGAGCTGCCACTGGCGACGCGGGCTGGCGGACATCGTTCGAAGCGTTTGCGAAGCGCCACCAAGATGCCATCGCCGAACTGGTGAGTGGCGGCGAACGGGAGCAAATCGCCGCCGAAATGGAGCGCAGCCACCAGTCGTTGGCCAATATGCTCAGTGGCATCTTCCTCGTGCGAGAGGCATCGCCCCGCACGATGGATTTCGTGGTGAGTTTCGGGGAGCGCAGTTCGTCGTTCATCATCTCAGCGGCCCTGCGGCAGGCGGGCATTCCAGCAGAATTTCTCGATGCCCGCAAGGTCATCAAGACCAACGACGCCTTCCTGAACGCCAAGGTGGACTTCGCCACCACCTACCCGCTCATCAAGGAATATTACGCCCAACATCCTGACGTTCAAGTGGTTACGGGCTTCATTGGCTCCACGCCGGACGGCCTCACCACCACCCTCGGTCGGGGCGGCTCGGACTACACCGCATCCATAATCGCCGCAGGGCTGGATGCTGCCAGTATCGAAATCTGGACGGACGTGGACGGTGTGCTCACCGCCGACCCCCGCAAGGTGAAAAAGGCCTTCACAATCCCAAAAATGACCTACGCCGAGGCGATGGAAATGTCGCATTTCGGGGCGAAGGTCATCTACCCGCCCACGCTGCAACCGGCGCTGCAAAA
>JBJXGB010000043.1:0-9292 GCA_046152935.1 Cytophagales bacterium | reverse complement strand
TCAGCACCTTGTTATGTGCATTGTCAGGGTCGGCTGCTATTCCAGAAAGCGTATTGCCAGCAAAATCGCTAATTGAATAATTAACAGTTGAGCTATCTTCAAATGTAATTGGGAAAGAAGGTTTTATTTTCGTAGGCCCAGCTACTGTGGTATTGCTTTGGTAGAAATAAATGTTATCTAGATATAAAGTTTTACCTTTTACTAACTTGTTCTCAAATTTAAGTTGATAAATGCTATCTAATTTGGGAACCGTAAATTCAGTTAAGGGAATATCATATCCTTTCCATTGGCCTAAAGTTAATGTGATTGGAACAAAGTTTTCTTTCTTAGGGCTAATGATAGACAATTCTACCGAAGGCAAGTCATCTGTATACATATCGAAGTGTATATGTGTCAGTTTTGATACATTAGTAATCACAAATTCTGTACCTTGATAATTGAAGTTTGAATACTTTAATGCCACATTACCACCTGCTAGCGTAGCAAAGGATACCAAGGTAGTCTGTCCCCAATTTGGGTTGAAGTTAGTGACACTGATATTGCTAAACGATCCACTAAATATAGAAATTACTTTGCTTGCTTCAATAACAGGAGGTGTAGGAGCACTAGACAAAGCAGATGCAGTAGTCAATACCACTAGTATAGGATTGTTTGCGGCCACATTTCCTGTTGCATCTTTGGCTGTTACAGAAAAAGAATAAACCGTAGAAGGCATCAAATTGTCTATTACAACCGATTTCTGAGTTCCTGCAATGCCACCTACATTCACAGTAGATGTATTGTAAGCTACTGAGTAGTTAATTACGCTGGTGTTATCGTTTGCATTTAGCAATAATTCTGCACTGCTAGATGTAACTAAACCTTTGGTGGCAACAAATGCCGTTGGGGCTTCAGCATCGACTGTGGCTGAGTTATCCCAGAAATATAGGTTGTCGATAAGTACAGTTTTTCCTCCAGAGCCTACAAAAATAAACTGAAATATGTCACTCATATCAACACCTACAAAGCTAGTAAGCGGAATATCATAGCTATTCCAACCATTTAGTGTAAGTGGGTTTAGAGTTATTTGATATTCTGCAGTCGGAGTTTGACTTATAGGAGAAACTTTCAAGCTTGTTTCGTCTGTTGTGTAAATGTCTACATGTAAAAAAACCATATTAGCTGCGTTTACAGATCCAGTAAGTTGTACACCTTGATAGCTGAGATTAGCATACGAAAGTGTTTGATTTGTGCCTGCTAAAGTTACGATCGAAACTACCACTGGCGGGCTTTGACTCCAGTTTGGATAAAAATCTGTGCCAGCCACGTTTGCAAAAGCATCGCTGAATATAGAGATTACTTTGGCTGGTGCAAGTGCTGCAGGTGTGGGCGCATTCGATGGCAAAGAGGTAGTAGTGGCCATTACAGTTAGAGGGTTGTTTGTTGCTTCGTTACCCGCAGCATCTTTGGCTGTGATTGTAAAAGAGTAAGCGGTAGAAGGCATCAAATTTTCCACTTTGTAAGATTTTTGAGTTCCGGCTACACCTCCCACATTTATGGTAGTGGTATTGAAAGACACCGTGTAATCGATTGCACTGGTGTTATCAGTGGCATTTAGCAACAATTCAACGCTGTTGTAGGTAGATAAACCTCTGGTAGCTGTAAAAGCTGTAGGAGCCGTAACATCAGCTGGAGTATTATCCCAGAAATATAAATTGTCCAGCAAAACTGTTATGCCTCCAGAGCCTACAAACTTGAACTGAGAGATATTGCTTTTATTGACCCCAGTGAAACTCACCAACGGAACATCAAAACTATTCCAACCATTCAGAGTAAGTGGTGTTAAAGTCACCAAAGATTCACCGTCTCCTATGGGTGTTATTTGCAATGAGGTCTCATCTGTAGTGTAAACATCTACGTGTAAAAACACCATATTGGCTGCGTTCACCGATCCAGCAAGTTGTACACCTTGATAGCTAAGATTAGCATACGAAAGTGTTTGATTGCTGCCAGACAAAGATACGATCGAAACTACCACTGGCGGGCTTTGACTCCAGTTTGGGAAAAAATCTGTGCCAGCCACGTTTGTAAACTTATCGCTAAATATCGAAATCACCTTGGCTGTTGCCAATGTTGGCGGTGTGGGGGCGGCATCTTGCGCCAGAACATTACTTCCCAGAAAGAAAAGGGATAATAACATGGACAATTTTAAGTACTTCTTTTTCATGAGTGTGATTTTTAATTTAACAAGTATTAAATGTATAAATAAACTGATAAATAATTGTATTATTCAGCTTTGAGGTGATGACGCACGTATCGAGTTTTTATACTCTAACTATTGATAATTTTTTACGTGGTTATCGAAGTGGCAAAAGAATATTTAGTATCAGCAAATTGATATATCAATCTTTAAGTATTAATTTTAACGAATTTATGAAAAACAGCACTTTCATCTTCAAATCAAAATGCCTTTCAATTAGCTATGTAAAAAATATGTATTTCGGTTTTCCTTTTAGAAACATTATTTTGCAACTGTCTCGTTTACACGATTGTTTAGCTGAAAAATGGATAATGTTTTCTACAAATGAATACCAGTGGCGGTGAAGGCCCTACCTGGTCTGTAAAATCGACAATTTGAATAGTATCGTTATTAGCGTGCAATTTTCAGAGTTTTACCCCCAATTTTAAATCGTATTAATTGGCCATCAAGCACAACGTAGTTAAGGAAAATGAGATCTTGATCGATCTTTGGAACAAATCCAAATCTGGTGACGAGAAGGCATTTGGCAAATTGGCTCAAAGCCAGTACCGAATACTTTTTAAACACGCTTACAATAATTTTTCAAAAGATACCGACTTTATAAAAGACGCCATTCAAGATTTGTATTTTCATATCTGGGTAAATAGGAAAACCATCGAAATGCAATATATAAGTATCTATTTGGTGCGAGCCCTTCGCAACAATCTCATTTCAAAATTTAGGGTCTCGGATAAAAAAAATAGAAATTTCGTTTCTTTCGATTTTGAGGAAGTAGAGGAAGTCTCTAATGATTTTGGAGCAGAAAATGCCATCATTTTGGAAGAAAGTCAGTCGGAAAACGAGCGAAAGATTCGCCAGCTAATCGAAACCTTGCCATTGAGACAGCAAGAGGTGGTGAGGCTAAAGTACTTTGATGGCTTAGATAATTTAAAAATAGCCCAAAAAATGGGATTGAACAAACAATCAGTCGCCAATTTGTTGCACAAAGCATTGCATTCGCTAAAGCTCTCTCTCCCAACATTATTTTTTCTGCTTCTGGTTATCTTTGGAGAAATGCCTCTAAGTTCATTTTTCAAATAGATTATTTGAACGTAATCAAGTTTTTGATCGTTGAAATAAATTTTTTCTCCTGCGAGGCACAAACGCAATTATCTGTAAATCAGCATTGTAAGTTGTATTATTCATAAGTAATGTAAAAAAATCAATATTTCTTTTTTAATTTCGAGTATAAGAGCGACAAAAAAACGTCATCAGTTCAGAAAGGAAAAAATACAATCTATTCTATGTTAAATTATAAAAATTATGAAGTGCAGGATTTTTTAAAAGACCATTCATTTCGCAGATGGACTTTAGAAAAAACTACTACAGAGAATAGTTTTTGGGAATTGTGGTTAGATATTTATCCCGAGAAGATGGACGTAGTAGCAAAAGCACAGATTGAAATATTAACGCAAAACGATACAAAAGGTGAAATTGGTGAAATTGAGATAAAGCTTCAGGTTGAAAATTTTTTTCTGAAGATAAAAAACAGCAAACTTGAAAAAGGCAGAATATTAAAGTTGAATGCAAATAGGTGGTATGCAGTGGCCGCATCTACAATACTGCTTCTTGGTGTAGCCTATATTTTTTCTTTTAGATTCCAAGATGGGCAAAAAAGTTTTGTAGCACTTCAAGATAATGACGATAAAGTAGTTGAAATGGTTACCGAATCTAATTATGTAAACAAATCAAAGCTTGTATTGCTGCCCGATGGAAGCTCACTTATTCTAAAACCAAAAAGCACGGTTAATTTTCCAGCGCTGTTTGACAAAGACAAAAGAGAGTTGACACTCTCAGGCGAGGCGTTTTTTGAAATAGCGAAAGATAAGTCTAAACCATTTTTTATTTATACCAATAAATTGACTACCAGGGTTGTGGGTACAAGTTTTAGCATCAAAGCCCTTGAAAATGACAAAGAAATTAAGTTTGTTGTTAAAACTGGTACAGTAAGTATATCAAAAAGAAGCGGTGAAAAGGATATTGCTAAGAATGATAGCGAAACAATCGCAAAAGGCAATCAACAGGTAGTTTACAACATCAACCAAGATAAAATTGTACAAACCGATATAGATCAAATTGTTACTCCCGACTTTGCTATTCAAAAACAAATTTTTGATTTCAATGAAACCCCTCTTCAGGCAGTATTTAAAGCATTAGAATCTTCGTATGGAATGGTAATTGATGCAGATTCTTCCACAATATCCAACTGCCATTTGACTGCGACACTGGGCGATGAGCCGTTTGAACAAAAGTTGAATCTGATTTGTCAGGCTGTCGATGCCACCTACACGCATGAAAATGATTCAATAAAAGTAAAAACAAGAAAAGACTGCAAATAACCTGTTGTTCAACCTTTAATAAAAACCCTGAAAATAATTATGATTTAAAAATGACTTTTAAAATAAAACCGATGAAGCTCGATAGCTATCTCATCGGTCAAAAAAATAAGCCCTCTCGTTAGAATGATACATCTTTTCGGTGTACTAGAGACTTATATTGTCCAATCGTTTCAAATATAGACAAAAACATAAATATGATTATTTCGTTAGAGAATCAAAGAAAAATAATAAAAATAATGAGGATAAGTATGTACCAAATTGTATTGGCTGTCCTATTTATTACTGTCGCGCAAGCACACGATGGTAAGGCTCAAGAAGTACTTGAGAAAAAAATATCGCTGCAGATTAAAGATGAAAATATTAGTGAAGCGCTTGAAAAAATAGAGATAGCAGCTGGTGTTCACTTTGTGTACCAGAAAAATACGTTCAAAGAAAATAGTGTAGTATCGGTCGATTCTAAGAATAGCAAACTTATAAATGTACTTCAAAAGCTGCTAACTCCGCTGGAAGTTGAGTACTTGGTTTCAAAAGATCAAATAGTGCTTAAAAAACAAGCCACCAAAACGGAGACTACAGCATTGCAGGAATTGAATTCTACCAACAAGCCATTTGATTTGAAGGTTTCGGGTACTGTTCTAGACGAAAAAGGACAACCACTCACAGGAGTTACAGTGGTAGTCAAAGGCGGCACAACAAATACCGTTGCGAACCCCGAAACTACACCAAGAAAAAGTGCTACCACAGGCGCTATCACCGACTTGGATGGAAAATTTACTATAGACGTGGCAGACGAAAATAGTGTACTTATCTTCAGTTATCTTGGCTTCTTGACACAAGAGGCAGTGGTTGGTTCACAAACCGCTATCAATATTACGATGAAAGAAGATGTACAGACATTGGATGAGGTTGTAGCTATAGGATACGGTACTATCCAGAAATCTAATGTGAACTCTGCAATTTCTTCAGTAAACGCAAACGCATTGACTGAAAGACCAGTAGCAGACGCAGCCCAAGCACTGCAAGGAAAGGTGGCGGGCGTTTCTATTACGCAAAATTCAGGGGCTCCCGGTGGTACAGGAGGTACATCTATAAGAATAAGGGGTATTTCATCGATTTCGAGTACAAACAATCCATTAATTGTATTGGATGGTTTCCCATTGCCAGATCAAAATGCTGACAACGTTTTGAATACCTTTAGCCCAAATGAAATTGAAAGAATTGATGTATTGAAAGATGCTGGAGCTGTGGCCATCTATGGTGTGAGAGGTTCAAATGGTGTAATCATGATAACCACCAAAAGAGGTTTGGCTGGCAAAACCAATGTAAATGTCAATTTTTACCAAGGCTATCAAGAAGTGTGGCGCTTGCCAGCTATGGCTAATGCCCGTGAATATGCCACTCTAAACAATGAAGCCCGTATTGCCAGTGGATTAGCACCCTTTGAAAAATTAGTCAATCCTAGCGCTGTTGAAAGCCAATTTGGCCAAGGAACAGATTGGCTCAACTCTATCTTCAGAGGAGCTGCACAGACTAGTTTAAACATCAATATGCAGTCAGGAACAGACAAATTTAAATATTCTTTATCTGCTGGTTATTTCAAACAAGATGGTATCATACTCAATTCCGACTATGAACGTTTTAGTTTGCGATTTAATGGAGATTTGAATGTGAGCAAAAAGTTTAAAGTGGGCAACAGCATTAGCATGAACAGAACATCAGAAAGGCCAGTAAATACTTACGATCCTTTCAATAGCGTGATATTGTTGGCAATGACCTCCCCACCTACTGTATTGGCTCGTAATCCTGATGGTACATACGCTGGTGGTGATGGCAGCGAAGGTTTTGCAGAGCCTAATCCTTTGTATATTCTTGAAACCCAAACTGATTTTAAAAATGTACGCTATAGAATGACAGGTTCTGTTTTTGCCGAATTTGAAATTATTAAAAATCTAAAATTTAAGGCATTAGGTGGTCTAGATTTCCTGATGTCGAACCAAAGAGGATTTAATCCAAATATCCGTCAAACAGGTGGTAGACCAGTAGCTAGGTCAAGTGCTTTTGAAAGTACTAATTTCAATCCAAGTTATTTAAGTGATCTTACTTTAAATTATGAAAAGAAATTTGGCAAACACGATCTTTCTGCTGTTATCGGTTATTCTGTTCAGGACAATCATATCAACTATTTGGGTGCAGGAAGAACAGGTTACACCCGAAACGATCTCAGAGGGTTCGGTGCTTACAATCCTGTGAGTTTAGATGAAATCTCTAATTATGGAGGCTTTTTGCGAAATTCGTTAGAATCTTACTTTGCAAGAGCCAATTATAATTTTAATGACAAGTATTTATTGACTGGTTCGATTAGATTCGATGGTTCATCAAATTTTGGACCTGAAAACAAATATGCTTTTTTTCCTGCTGTATCTTTTGCATGGAGAGCGATCAATGAGAAGTTTATTAATGATTTGAATATTAAAGTGTTGAGCGATTTGAAATTTAGAACCAGCTACGGTGCATCTGGAAATTCTAACATTGGAGCTTTCACCTATCTATCGTTATTGAGCAATTCTGATTATGCTTTCGGTTTAAGCAATGCAAGCAATGGTTCTCAAGCTGCAACGGCTCCTACTCGATTGGCTAATCCTAAAGTTGGATGGGAAAAAAACATTCAGTTTAACGTAGGTGTGGATGTAGGTTTATTCAACAACCGTGTGCAATTGCAGGCAGATTTTTATAACAGGGTTTCTTCGGATTTCCTCTTGTACGTAGCACCTCCAGCCATAGCTGGTGTCCCAGAATCTTCACCGTATAATACAGGTAATATGACCAATAACGGGATGGATTTGAGTTTGAATACCATCAATCTGGACACCAAAGGTCTTAAATGGACAACCAACGTTGTGATAGGCACCTACGTGAATAAAGTAACTTCCTTGGGTTTAGGGCAGCCAATCAACACTGGTTTTGCCAGAATTCAAGGTGGGGGCTTGAGAACTGAAGTAGGGCAGCCAGTTAATTATTTCTATGGCTACAAAACAGAAGGTATTTTTCAAAACCAAGCTGAAATAGACGCTCATGCCGTGCAAACAGCTGGTAACGACCCTTCTACAAGTACTGCACCTGGCGATATTAAATTTAAAGATGTGAATGGCGATGGCGTAATTGATGCAGATGACAGAACCAATATTGGAAACTCTAATCCAACTTTTGTGTATGGTCTTACCAATGCACTCTCGTACTCCAACAAAGTTATAGGAAGCATTGATCTTAGTATTTTTTTGCAAGGTTCTCAAGGCAACAAGGTTCTAAACTTTAACAAATGGTATAATGAAACTGGTGTTTCGAACGGCAATTATAGCAAAGAATATTTGGGTAGATGGACTGGTGAGGGCACTTCAAATTCTATCCCAAGAGCCATATTGAATGACCCAAATAGAAATAATTATGTTTCTGACAGATTTGTAGAAGATGCTTCTTACTTGAGGGTACGAAATGTTCGTTTGGCTTGGACACTTCCGGCCAATTGGTCAAAAGTAGTTTCAATTGGCAAATTTCAAATCTATGGTTCGGTACAAAACTTGCTTACCTTCACCCAATACAAGGGCTTAGATCCTGAAGTTGGAGGAGGTATCGATATAGGGTTTTATCCTCAAGCTAGAACTTGGACTGTTGGTGTAAATGTTGATTTCTAAAAATTCTAAAAATAAAGACATGAAAAATTTTAATTTAACAAAGGTTTCTTTCTTGGCTGCCTGTTTGACAATCACTGGTTGCGGAAAAGATTTTTTGACTGTAGAGCCAAATGATCAAATTAATTCAGGTAATTTCTACTCAAATCAAATAGAGTCGGTTGCTGCAACTAATGCGGTGTATGTCCCATTGCTAGAGTTTTACAATGTGGCTGGATGGGCATTTGGCGATGTCATGAGCGATGATACCGACCTCGGTGGGGGAGGCGGAGGTGATGGTGCTGAACTATTGGAGCTCGATAACTTTAGCATGACTTCACAAAACCCAGTGGTTTTAATAGCTTGGGCGTCTTGCTACAGAGGAGTGCAAAGAGCAAATTTAGTGATTGAAAAAGTCCCCAAAGTGGCAGCTTCTGAAATCGATGAAACCATCAAAAACAGATGTATTGGTGAAGCACATTTTCTAAGGGCTTTGCACTACTTTAATTTGGTGAGGTTGTATGGAGATGTTCCACTATTTACTAAACCCATCGTACTGGATGAAGCCAAATCAATTAAACGCGCTCCTGCAGCCAATGTTTATGCGCAAATCATTGAAGATTTATTAAAAGCAGAAACTCTATTGCCTAACAGATATACAGGTGATGATATTGGACGTGCTTCGGCTGGTTCGGCTAAGGGTTTATTGGCTAAAGTATATTTAACCAACGGTCAAAAAGCAGAAGCTGCTGCCAAGGCCAAGGAAGTAATTGACAGCAAAGGCCTGTATGGATATGATTTGAATGTCAATTTTGGTGACAACTACAGTTTGGCTACCGAAAACAGCAAAGAATGTGTCTTTGCTGTTCAGTACAGAGGCGGTGGTGGTCAATGGGGAAATCAAAATTCGCAGGGCAATAGATTAAATACTTTCTTTGCGCCAAGGTTGAAAAATATCGTGGCATCTGCGGGTTACGGATTCAATATTCCTACGCTCGAAATGTTCAATC
>JBJXGB010000035.1:0-7536 GCA_046152935.1 Cytophagales bacterium | reverse complement strand
CACTCATAATTAATTAAAAGGGGCTTTGGTTTGGGAGAATGTCTTCGCTGTGCCTTATTTAGTGTCTTCACTAACCGAAATACCAATAATTGACGGCTGCTATGGCAATAAAAACGAACTATCGAGTGTGTTAATCTATCAATTTAATATCTGGCAAAAAATGAAAATCTTTGGTGTTGATAGTAAACAATGGAATATCGTAGTAGATAGCCGTAGAAGCTATAAGCATATCTGGCACGCTCAATTTGTGGCTAAGCGCATAGGTTTTGCCCAATTTTACAAATATTTCAGATATCGCAGCCGTAATAGGAATATTGGTGTAGTCTTTGAGCTCTTCTATGATAATATTATAGTCCGCCTTATTTCGAGCACCAGCAGTAAATTCAAATACAGTTACATCACTTATAAATATTTGATTAGGCTGGAATTGCAAAATCTTTTCTTTTACAACCATATTGGCCCTGCTAAACTCTATCAAAATGCAAGTATCGAACATTACCATTTATTAGGTGCCGTTTGTTTGCGTAGCTCTTCGATGGTAGGAAAATCTGGCATATTCCCAAAATGTTTAAGCAAAATTTTGGTTTCGATAGACTTAGCGAAAGGCGGCAAAGGCTTTCCTTTGGCTGTTTTCTCTCTTATTTCCACTTCTATTTCTTTGCCGTACAATCCTTTTGGCAATTCAATAACATGGTTTTCGGCAGTAGGCACAATAGTTATTAGCATAATATTGGTTTCAATATATAAAAGTACAATAAAAACCGTGACGAGAAAAGCGAGAATTGCGTTTTCCATGGTTAGTGTCTTTACCAACCAAAATTATTATTAAGAATAGAACGCTTGATTTTATAAATAATCGAATGAAAGAAGAATTAATAACATGCAAACCAGGACTTACTTTTTCATTTTTATGGTTCAACATAACTATGTCGTTTCTGCCCAAAATAATATTGGGATTGGTAATAGGCATATTTTTTTCTATTGAAGATTACCTAACTGGTTGCCCATCGCACGTTTACCTGTATAATTTTACTGGCTCCATCATCTGTTCATTTATGGTCTGGTCTGGTTCGTCATTTATCGGCACCTATATTGATGATATTTTGGATTGGGAAAAAAATGGCGTAAGAAAGGCCAATATTCTCATTGCGAGCAACGTGATTTACATCGCAATCGTTGTTTTCAGTACCATGTTCTTTTTATCGTTGCTAAAAGGCAGCCCAGTCCCAACAGAAATTTACATTAAAAGCTTGATATTAAGCATATTATTTGCCACGATTATCAATCTCATCTACATCGCCCGTAGCATTTTCAATTTCTGGAAACATACTAAATACGAAAATGAACTATTGAAACAGGAAAATCTGCGCTCTCAACTCGAATCGCTTAAGAACCAAGTAAATCCGCATTTTCTTTTCAATAGTCTAAACACGCTGATTTCGATCATTGACGATGACCCTGAAACAGCCAAGAACTTCACCCAAAATCTCTCGCAAGTATATCGCTACATTCTGCAAGCCAAAGAAAAAGACCTAGTAACGTTAAAAGAGGAGCTCGATTTTGCCAATGCCTACGATTACCTATTAAAGATAAGGTATGGTGACAATTTGAATTTTATCATTGAGATACCAAATCAATATCTCAACCACCAAACACCCACTTTGGTATTGCAAATGTTGGTCGAAAACGCCATTAAGCACAATATTATTTCAGAATCCAAACCATTAACTATTCATATTTATATAGATGAAAAAGAAAATTTGGTAGTGAATAATAATTTTCAACCCAAAAAGCTAAATGTAGAGTCTGATAAAGTGGGGCTAAAAAATATTGCCGAAAGGTTTAAATTATTGGATGATAAAGAAATAGAGGTGATACAGACCGGAGTGAATTTTACCGTAAAGCTGCCATTAATCCATTAATTCACATATAAAACTCCCCCACGGGGCAGAGATCCAATGAAAATAGTAATTGTAGAGGATGAAATGCCAGCCGCAAAGCGGCTCGAAAAGCTCATCAAAGAAATTGATAATGACATTGTAATCGAGGCAAAACTTGATAGCATCGAGACTGCTGTTCATTGGTTTTCAAACCATGCTCAGCCTGATCTTATTTTTATGGATATCGAATTGGCCGATGGTCAAAGTTTTGAGATATTTAACCAAATCAAGATTACGACTCCCGTGATTTTTGCTACTGCTTACGATGAATTTGCACTCAAAGCTTTCAAAGTAAACAGCATCGATTATCTGCTCAAACCCATCGATAAAGACGCACTTCGCGCAGCGATTGAAAAATTTAAAGAACTAAAAAAATCGTTCTCTTCAGAGTTCGACATCAATGCGGTCTTAAAAACCCTTTCAGGAAATAAGGAAGGAAAGTCTCGCTTTCTTGTAAAGCTAGGCGAACGGTTGATTTCGATAGAAAAAGAGCAAATAGCCTATTTTATGAGTGAAGATAAACTCACTTTTCTGGTAACTCACGACAAAAACAAATACGTGATGGACTATACACTTGATGAATTAGAGCTTCAAGTGCATTCGAAGGAATTTTTTAGAATCAACCGCCAGTTTATAGCAAGCGCCAAATCCATTGGCAGCATTCACAATTATTTCAATGGAAAACTCAAATTGACTTTAGCGCCACCAGTAAAAGAAGAGGTATTGGTGAGCAGAGAAAGGCTTCATTTTTTAAGGACTGGTTGGATAGTTAACGTTGTTAGCGGTCTACAGACCTTAACAATCGTTTTTCACAGCCAAGCCGTTTCGATCCTTCGGGTAGTGCACGGGCGATTGCTGTCATAAATTGCTGTCTTTTTTTGTTTTTAGCCGAAACTAAAAAGCTAGCAACCTCAAATCAATTTCCTATTATTTCAAACTCCGTTCTTCGGTTTTTCTGTCTGCCCGCTTCGGTGTCGTTGGTGGCAATTGGTCTTTCTTTGCCGTAGCCTGCAAATCGCAGCCGCTCGGCTTTTATCCCTTTCGAAATCAAAAAATTGTACACCTGTTTGGCTCTTTCAGTCGATAACTGAATATTGCCAGCATCAGAACCAATATTATCTGAATGCCCCGCCACCTCTATTTTTATCGATTGGTTTTTATTCAACAATTCGTAAAGCGACTCCAATTCAAGTTTCGATTCTTCTCTCAAATTTATTTTTCCAACATCAAAAAACACGTTTTTTAATACGATTTTCGAGCCTTTCACCACTTTTTTGAGCGAAATATCTTTGCTGATAATTTGAAATTCGTTTGAAAATGGCACTTTTAAAGCTTCGGAATAATACAAATAACCCAGTTTAGCTACCTCTATTTGGTACTCGAAGCCCGATAAAATAGGTATTTCAAAACTGCCATCACTGGCAGAAGCAATGTTTATAACAGTTTGCAGTGTCTTTGCATCACTTATTTTTATATTTCCAGTCAGTTCTTTTTTGGAAGAATCTTCAAATATTTTGCCCTTGAATATAGTAATAGGTTGTGAGCCAGCTACTTGCATTGTAGGAGGCAATTCTATTTTCGGCTTTTGAATTGCAATTTCGGGTTTCAACTTTGTGAATTCGGACATTTCGACCGTTTTAGCCATATTTATGGTGTAAATATCGTTTTCACCATAGCCACCTTCTTTGGCAGAAGCATAATAGCCAGTTTTGCCATCGCCAGAAATCACAAAATAAATGTCATCATCGGGCGAATTGATTGGATAGCCCAAATTTTCTGGTATGGACCAAGAAAATGTGTTTTTGTCAAATGTAGATTTGTAAATATCGTAGCCGCCCATGCCTTTTTGGCCTCTTGAACTGAAGTACAGTGTATTGCCATCAGCATCTATAAATGGGCTGTCGTCATCGTAAGGCGTATTTATTTTTGAGCCCATATTCATTGGCTTGCCCCATTTTCTATCGGGCATCAACTCTGATTTGTAGATATCCATCTTACCAAAACCACCTGCACGATCGCTCGAGAAATACAAAGTTTTGCCATCGGCAGCAATACAAACTGATGGTTCGGCAAACTTGGAATTGATGTTTGAGCCCATATTTTGAGGCACAGTCCAACCCGTATCGTTCAATTTATTTGAAAAATAAATATCGCCACCATTATCTGGTTTGTAAATGAACAATACTTTGCCATCGGGCGAAAAGCCTATACTGGCATCGTGTGTAGCAGTATTGATGTTTTTGCCCAAGTTTTTGGGGCGAGTCCATTTGTCGTTTTTCTTATTACTGATCCAAATATCTTCAAAAAATTCATTGTCCACATCTTTGTTTTGCCCCATGCCACCATCCCTACGAGAAGTAAAAATCATGGTACTTTGGTCGGCAGAGATGGCGACAGCATATTCGCCATATTCTGTATTTACTGGCGATTTTACATTTTCAATCGTAAAATTTTTGGGATTGGCGTAGAAAACCTTTCCATTCAAACATTCACCTATTTTTTTGTTGCATTTAGCCGTTTCTTCGGCCAAAGTGGTTTGCATTTTTTCTACATTAGGCTGGGAAAGTCCTTTTTTGTGCAACTCATAATATTTGATGGCATTGTCGAAATCTGCTCCAAATTGGTAGCCATTGGCGATCTTGAAAAGTATGTCTGGCGACACATTTTTATTTATTTCGTAGGCTTTTAAAAAGTACGGAACAGCTTTGTTTTTATTTGAAGTTTCGAGGTAACATCTGCCAGCCATGTAGTTGGCCATCAGGTTTTTATCGTTGCTTTGCAATGCCTGCAGATACAAATCTCTGGCATCTTTTTTATCGCCAAAATTGAAAAGCTCATCACCCAATTGCACCAGTTGCTCATCTACAGGTTGCTTTTTCTGGGCTATCGAATAAATCGAAGAAACTACAAAAGCTATGAAAATGAGATGTTTCAAGCGTGTATTTTTAAATAGTGAATCTGCAAATCAAGCATTACGATTTTAAAAATACAGTTTAGTATCGAATGAATAAAATTTTACTTGATGTTTATAACTATTTCGCGGTAAACTTCTCGATAGTTTAAAGCTTTCGGGAAGTTAGGGTCAATTTCAATTTCGGAAAGTAATACAAAATGTCTTTAAGCGTAGAACTTCATTTTATTTGTTTAAGCTACTTTTCCACTTCTTTTTTCAAAACCTTCAAATCTTTGCCTGTGTCTACTATGTAAACAGTCTTATTTTCTAAGGCATCTTTCGCATTCATCAAATCGGTAAGTGAAAGTGTACCGATCAAATAATTGTATTCTTTACCAAAAAATTTCTCGCTTATGTTGTTCAATTTCAGCGACTTAATATCGTTGTCGTTGGTATAGCGTACATATACTTCGATCTCAACATCAGTAGTATATTGCAGCTTTTCTTGTTGTAAAAACTTTTTGTACTCGTAGCGATAATTGTACGTGAGGGCAGAAATATCTGACAACACAGCCGACCCAGTAGGATGCCCGCCAGCACCTTTGCCGAAGAAAAATTGCTTGTCGGCAAAAGCCGCTTCTACTATCACACCATTGTTTTCGTAGTTTACATTATATAAGTAATGCTGCTCATCTACAAATTGTGGCAATACAAATAAAGTTACTTGTTTTTCATTCAGTTTTACAGCATTTGGAACCAAGCGAATTTTAAATCCTTTTTCTTTGGCATATTTAATATCGTGCAGCGATAAATGATCTATTCCATAGTTGAAAACCTTCGTAGGGTCGACAAAAATACCATAGGCATGGGCTGCAATGATGCAAAGTTTATATTTAGAATCGTAGCCACATACATCAGAGGTAGGGTCCGTTTCGGCAAAACCCAAATCTTGGGCTTGTTTCAAGGCCGTGTCGTAACTCAAATTTTCATCAAACATTTTGGTGAGAATATAATTTGAGGTGCCATTGAAAATGCCACATACAGAAAATAGTAATTCGTTGTCGTAATATTCTTCCAAATTTCTGATAATAGGAATCGCGCCACAAGTAGATGCTTCGTACAAAAGCGAAACATTGTGTTTTTGTTGCAATTGCACCAATTCTTCCAAATGCTCGGCCAACATCTTTTTATTGGCTGTGATTACATGTTTGCCTGCCTTGAGTGCGGCCACTGTTATTTGATACGCTTCGTCCGAATCGTTAATAAGCTCCAGAACGACATCAATTTCAGGGTTATCTAAAATATCTTCTTTGTCATAAGTAAAATGGAAATCTGGAATTGTTCTCCGTTTTTCGCGGTTTTTCACGCAAATTTTATATACATCTGCCTTTATGCCTTTGGCTTTATTTAATACATCGTACAAGCCTTGTCCCACTACACCAAAGCCAAACAGACCCAACTTGATATTTTTGCTCATTATTGTACGCTTTTTATCTGTATGTAAATATTTGTCTTATTAAATTGTTGTTGGTTGACTTTAGTTTATGTCTTCACAAACCCAAACCCGTTTTATAAAAACCTGAAATAATAGTCTGGATTTTTTCTGTTTCCATCAAAAAGCCATCGTGGCCATAAAGCGATCTAATAATATGAAGCGAAGAATTTTTGATGTACTTGTGCAAGAATTCTTGCTCCGAATTTGGAAACAAAACATCTGTTGTAATTCCAATTATCAAGGTTTTTGCCTTTACTAAACCCAAAGCAGCTTCCACGCTGCCTCTATTTCTACCCACATTGTGCGAATCGAGCAGATAAGTAAGTGAGCAATAGGCAAATGCATTGAACCTGGTGCTAAATTTCTCTGCTTGGTAGCGCTGATAAGAAACGGCTTTTAGATTTTCTAGCTCGTCTACATGATCGATTTGGGTAGCCAAATATGTTTCGTAGCTACGGTAAGAAAGCAAAGCTATTGCTCTGGCTACTTTCATCCCATTTATGCCAGCATTTGCATCGTGTTTGCCCCAAGTTTCATCAGTGCGGATGGCCATTCGTTGGGTTTCGTTCAATGCAATTCCCCAAGGCGATGTGCGGGCACTGGTAGCCAATAGTACCAAATTTTCAATCAAATCTGGATATGAAACTGCCCATTCCAAGGCTTGCTGCCCACCAAGTGAACCGCCAATGCAAGTATGTATTTTGTTGATATTGAGATGATTACGTAGCAATTCAAAGGAATTGGATACATCTCGCATCGTCAATTTTGGGAAATCGTATAAGTAAGGTTTCTGAGTGGTTGGATTAATACTCAAAGCTTCTGTAGAGCCGTAGCACGAACCAATCACGTTCGCACACACGATAAAATAATCTGATGGATCGAATAGTTTATTTTCTCCAAAAATACTTCCCCACCATTCGAGCACATTGGCATTACCAGTAAGCGCATGGCAGACCCAAATTACATTATTTTTGCTTTGGTTTAATTGCCCATAAGTTGAGTAGCAGATATTAAGCTCAGGCAAAAAGCCGCCCGACTCTAATAAAAAAGGCTGATTGTAGTAAAAAATTTGTCCTTCTTTGATATCAGCAGCTATTTGAAAAGTATCAGCCAAGCAAGAAAATATTTAATCGGTTTTGAAAAAGGACTGCGAATATAGGGCTTTCTTATCGATTTGCAATAACGGACAAGAATAGATGCAGGTAAAA
>JBJXGB010000034.1:0-3337 GCA_046152935.1 Cytophagales bacterium | reverse complement strand
ATTGCAGGTGCACAACCTAACCTAGCAACAAGTTGTATAAGCAGTACGAGATTAGTAAACAGGTATTGGAATATCACCTCTACGAGTCCTGTGATATCACCCACAAATTACAACGCTACTGCTACTTTCTTAAATCCGTCTGACATCATCGGTAGCGCAACTACGAGTCTGTTTATTCCTTCTATTTATAATGGCAGTACTTGGTTATTACCTAGTATTGGAACTCGAACCTCTACTTCTACCCAAGCGACAGCAATTCAATCGTACGGTAGTTTGGTTATTGGAGAGCCATCTGCTGCGGTAGGTGTTACTATTGTTGGACCTGCCATGCCAGTTTGCAATGGCAGTACGATTAATTTCACTGCAATTGGCATCAATGGTGGCACGGCACCAGGCTACAACTGGAACAGAATTAGCTCTGGAAATACTTTCGCTGGTCAATCGTTCTCGTCTTCGTATGTGACAAGTACTTTACTAGGAGGCGACTTAGTAAGAGTTGTTTTTAGTTCTAGTGGAACAAATTGTATTTTCGGAAACCCTGCTACTTCCAATGCGATAGCAGTTTCGTATTCAAATAATGGTGCATGGCTTGGGACAGTTAACAATGATTGGAGTAATGGGGGAAATTGGTGCGGTGGTGTTCCTCCTTCCTCAACTTCTGATATTTCAATTAATTCGGGTACATTATTTTCTCCCATACTCACTGTTGCAGGGTTTGTACAAAATTTTTCTATTGGTGTAGGTGCTACTTTTAATCAGCTTGGGAATTTGAATGTTTATGGTAATTTTTCTAATAGTGGAACATTTACGCAATCTACTACCACATCTGTTAATTTTAGCAGTTCAGCTTTGCAATCCGTAGGTGGGCCAATAAACACATCTTTTTACAATATTAATGTGGTTTCGGCTGGCGGCTTGAATTTTACTTCCCCTCAAACTGTTTACGGGACTTTGAATATTTCAAATTCAACTGCAGATGTAGCTTCCAATGGCAATTTGATTATTGGGTCAAACGCGGCTGGAACAGGCAGGATTGGAGTATTAGCAGCAGGGAATACGATCACTGGCAATGTGACAGTGCAAAGGTATATGTCCGCTAAAAAGGCGTACAGATATTTCAGTTCTGCAATTTCAAATGGTAATTTGAACCAATTTGGTAGCCAAATTTGGATAACAGGTTTAAGTACAGCTAATGACCTTGATGCTGGCACACAAGTACCTTCGTTATATTGGTATGTTGAAACTGTAACCGGAAGCCAAAATAACGGTTGGAGGTTCAATAGCAGAAAAAGTGTCCCTTTTGATGTAGGTCGAGGATATAATTTGTTTGTAAATGCAAAAACCTCCACGGTTTCACAAACAAGTGCAACCGCAACCACTAGCGATGTTACACTGTCGCAGTTTGGACTAATTAATAGTGGTAATATAACATTTCCAATCACTTATAGTACATCCGTAGGTACTGCTGATGGCTGGAATTTGATTGGCAATCCTTATCCGAGCCAAGTAGATTTTTCAAATGTTGGTGGTTGGAGTTTGACCAATGTTTTACCAGCTGTTACCTACTTTAACCCTGAGACTATTTTAAGTGATGGGATAAATTCAGCAACAACCGGCAGCTTCGTAACCTATTCGCGTGGTGTTGCTTGTCCGGGATTTAATCCTAATTGTTTGGTCGTTGCTTCGCAACAAGGTTTTTGGGTAAGGTCAACTGCTACTGGTTCTTCAATGACAATAAATGAAAATGCGAAATCTTCTTTTTCGCAAAAATCATATTTTAGAACAGAGTTTGACGAAACTGCAAGTACGATCAATTCCATGTGGGTAAAAGTAAATTCCGAATTTGGAAGTGACTACGCAGCTGTAAAATTCACGGCATCTAGTTCAGTAAATTATTCCGAGAGTGAGGATGTTTTGAAAATGGTTAATGCAAATATTAATCTATCTGGTATAACACCTGGTGGCAAGAAAGTTGCCATCAATTATTTGCCAATACCATCTGATTCATTAGAGATACCTTTTCAATTTACAAGTACTAAAAATGGCAATTATGAAATGGGATTTGAATTTTTAGAAAATACTGATTTTGATTCAAAATGGTATTTGATTGATAATTACTTTAATAAGTCTTTAGCAATATCTTCCCAGTCTATTTATCCCTTCGAAGTTAGTGCAGATCTTAATTCAAAAGGTAACAGGTTTAAGTTGGTAGTTAAAAATACTGGAAGGATTGAAAATGTTGATGTTATAGATTCGGTGGAAACGGTTAATGAATTGAATTCTGTCACTGGACTTTCTGATGTTTCTTCAGATTCATTTGCAAGTGTTTACCCTAATCCAATTTCTGGAAATATACTTTATGTTAATATTAAAAACATGAAGGGTGATATTTCATTGTCATTAACTGACTTGATGGGTATGGAAGTGATCAAGAAGGTGGTTTCTAGCGGTGGTGAGGCTTCTACAATTAAGTTGGAGGTTTCTAATTTACCAGCCAGTGTTTATGTTCTGAAAGTGTTGAATAACAGCAAATCCAGAGTTTTTAAATTATCTAAAAATTAGGTACTTAGTCTTTAGATAATTGATTTAGTGTTTATGCCTTTTAAATTTCCATTTACCTTAAAGATCAATATGATAACTATTGATCTTTAACCTTTAACTTTTAAATACAATACAATGCCTAAGTTTTTGAAATATATAACGGTTTTACTAATTGTTGGATTCTTCAGGTTAAGTACATTTGGTCAGGAGCCACCAGGCGGTTGCTTAACCGGTTGCCAAGACTTTGGCAGTCTTGGTTTTACAGATTATTGTAGCTGTATTAATGCCTATGCAGATTGTACTGGTATTGAAGATGGAGATGGAAATCAAGTATGCGTTCCTGTCAATACCAATTCTTGGACACTGGTAGTAATTGGCTTTTCAATTTTAGGGGTAGCTTTTGTAGTTTCTAAAAAAGTTGGACGGAATGTAATTCAGCAATAACGCTATTTTCTGGGTCTCCAAATTACTTCATCTGCATTCATGTCTTTTGTCATTATTCGGCATAGC
Organism: Cytophagales bacterium; assembly: GCA_046152935.1. Classification (GTDB taxonomy): domain Bacteria; phylum Bacteroidota; class Bacteroidia; order Cytophagales; family UBA9547; genus CAZMFZ01. Next base: position 286 of record JBJXGB010000034.1, on the reverse strand, counting down.
ATAAATAAATAATCGGAGAGCCTATTGATGTACTTAATTATAAGTGCATCAACAGGCTCTTTTTCGTTTAATTCTACTACCAATCGTTCGGCTCTGCGGCAAACTGTGCGAGCTATGTGGCAAAATGCTACTTCTTTATGCCCTCCTGGCAATATAAAATGGGTAAGTGGAGCCAATTGGCCATTAATTTTATCAATTTCAGATTCAACCAGCTCAATATCTGTTTCGTGAAGGTCCGGTATTTTTGCACTCATTTTTTCATTTTCAGTAGCCAAAATAGAACCAA
>JBJXGB010000028.1:0-4765 GCA_046152935.1 Cytophagales bacterium | reverse complement strand
TGCATTCTTTTACATGGGCGAAATGATCGAGTACAACAACACCGAAATGCTTTTTAACAACCCTGTCCATGAACGAACTACCAATTATGTGGGTGGCAACTTTGGTTGATATTTAGAAGACATTGCTGATAAGATTTTTTCTTACAAACAAAAACCTCAATCTACTATTCTGCGAATAAGATTGAGGTTTTTGTTTGATTTTATTGCTTAATTGTAGCTATTGCTTACTGATTTTTCTCCACACATATCTACCATTTACCTTTACTTTTAAAAGATAAATGCCAGCTTTTGTACTTTGAAGATCCAATACTTGAGTGTTGTAGAAAGTTTGCAAAATAGCACCTTGCAAATTGTACAAATAGGCTTCTTCAATTAAAAAATCACTATTTAAAATACCGTTTGTGGGGTTTGGATAAAGTATAAAATCTAATTTATCTATACTGTTTTTTGCAGAAAGCAGATAATTGTAGTTTCCAAATACTGGCCTTATCATCAAGCTGCCTTCGCTATCTTCGTATGGAAACCATTTATTGCTCAGATTGTAATAAATACGCTTGGCTGAATTGGTATTTTTATCCCAACCAACAGCCAAAAGATCATCAGTTATCTGTTTATAGCCCACATAGAAACTATCAACATCAATAATAACAGGTTTTTTTAAATTATAGATCGTCCAATTATTGACAGTTTTAGCATACACAATTGGATGGTTTTCATTATACAAAACATTGGGTGGCAACTTGGTATTATTCAGTTCAGTTTGTGTTGGCAAGTTTGTGGTAATCAACAAATTAAGACTTTGATCGACCAATACACTTCCTAGTTGAGTAAAATGTATAGCTATTTGCTTGAGCGTATCTGGCTTACTATAATTAATAAACTTAAATAGTAATGAGGCAAATCTTTGGTTAAGTCCAATACCAAACTCGGCACTACCATCATCGTAAGCATAAAAATTATCAAGAATAGTTTTGCTTTTTAGGGTATTATTGGCTGTATAATCTATCTTTTTGCCATCGGAATTGGGCTGGTCGCCATTCAAAGAAAAGGCATAGTCAATTTCAGTTTTGGTATCGGGAATATTTTCCCAAAAGATACCCGGAATAGTATTCTCGAATACAATATTATAAGCATTGCCAGGGGTAAATTGCGAAGCTTTTGTAAGGATATTTAATGAAATAGCATTATAAGATGCATCGATAGTAAAGGTATTATTATTGCCGACATCATCTAGATTATTAAAAGTACTGCTAAGGTTAGCAACATTTCCAAGATTGTTCTTAACCAATGTAAAATGGCTGATAGGCATGGAAGTATAGCCATTATTTAATAAAATAATAGGCTGTTTACTAAAACCTTGATCGAGAAAAAACGTGTCGGCTGCATTTCTACTGGTATTGAGATAAATATAATCAATGTTCCAAATGTCGAAACTACCTGAAAGCCTACCGGTGTTTTCAAATTTGAACTGAAAGTTGCTATGAAAATAATTATTAACATCATCAGAAAGAATTTGAATATTAGCTCTCCGAAATATAGAATCGACAATGCCTTTTTGCTCCCATACTTTTATCCAGTTTTGATTTTCATTTTTAAAATACAAAGCCAAAGCATCGCCTTGATTGCCTTCAGGTACATCGCCAATACCTTTGTGTTGCCAAAAAAACGAAAGCCAAGTTGTAGATTGATTTGCAGAAGTAATATTTACCAAATTTATTGGTAGTGAAACTAATTGATCGGCTACTCCCCTCGTGCTACCCAAAATAGTATCGTAAGCAGCACCATTGTATTTTAAGCCATCAAAAGTTGCAGTATTGTGATTGGGATGCTGAGTGGCGTAGGTATTATTTATGTATGCACCACCACGTTTAATCCAACGCCCAGTGCTGGGCTGATCGAATGAACCAGTAAAATCTTCGAAAAAAGGCAAATTTAAAGTGTCTAATCTTTGAATACTATTTGATGAAACTAACTCAGGATTAGCACATTGAATAGACGTTTGCATTTGTACAAAAACTTCATCGCCAACACTATTGAGATTGGTAGTAAAATTGCTAGAAGTGGTAGTCTCAACCAAAATATTGTTCAAAAACCATCTGTAAATGGGGTTGGCTCCCCTATTCGAAGCTGTAGAAGAAAAATTATAAACTTTCTCACTGCAATTGGCATTGGTAACACTATCTATTTTAATCGAAACAATAGGCAAAATGATGCGGGCAACATTTCTGCTAATGTATTCGGAAGTATCAACAATAGTTTTGGTAGCGCAAACGAGGTTTGAAGTAAGCTCGGCAAACACATATCGCTTGTCTGCCATCGAATCTTTGGCAAAAACATTGCCCACAATGCCAGTAAAAGTGGCGTTGTAAAACCATTTGATTTGTGGATTGCTGCCGCCATTCATTGCGGTAGCCACAAAAGTGATTGGATAATTGGCGCTACAAGCTGTATTTGCCCCGTCTAAGGCTACAATATCTATTTGGGGAATAAGTGTATCGGCATACACTATTGCAATTTTATTAGAAACTATGGTTCTTTGTTTGTTGGTGCAGTTTAGATCGGAAATAATCTTGCATTGAACAGTATCTTTGTCATTTAAGGTATTTGAAGTGAAAATAGTGCCGTTGCCAACTAAAATACCATTCACCAGCCATTGAAATACAGGATTTGCACCTGCATTGAAATAATTAGCACGAAAAGTAAGGCTTAAGTTGGGCTCTGAACTGCATCTGGGATTGTAGCCATTGGTAATTGAAATATTTATACCAGCATTTACTGTATCGGAAACTGCTTGGGTTCTGGCTGGCGTTCTACTTGACACATTTTGAATCGCTGTATTTCTGCTCAAATCTTGTTGCAAAGGCACTAATTTGAGCTGCGAATAAGAAGAAAGAGCATAGGCAGATAGAAAAAGTATTGTACTAAGGTACTTAATGTAAAAATTGTGCTTAATCCTTTTCGCCATTTGTAATTAAATTAGAAACCAAAGGATACCGTTGGTTTGAGTTTAGTTGTCTTCGCCAGAAACCCAAACATCTACGATTTCACCAACCCTTATCTTTATGGTACTGTCACTTTGAATATTTTCTGGTTTTTGTTTGAGCACGGTGCCTACCACCATGCTTGAATTGGAGTCATAAACTATACTGCCTACGTCTAAACCAAGTTTTTTCAGCAAATCTTGGGCTGTTTCGTAGTCCATTCCAACTAAATTTGGCAATACTACTTGTTCATTGCTCAAGCCACTAGAAACTACCAAATCTATCGTAGTACCTTTTTCGATGTAAGTGCCTGGTTGTATGGTATTTGTGTTAGATAATTGCCTTAAAACTTCGCCTTCATGCACCCCATATACATAGCTGGTATGCCCCAATTTCAATCCGTAGCTTTTAAGGGTGATTTCTGCTGCCTTTTCAGAATTGCCAATTAACTTTGGCATTTTAATTTTCGGAGGGAATTTGGTGCTTATCGACACGTAAATGGTTCGATTGCTTTTTACAAAATCGCCAGCTTTTGGAAATTGGCTTATTACCGTTCTAGCTTTGAAATCTGGTGCATAACTGGAATCAAATATTTGCAATTTTACCTTAGCAATATTTGCCATTTCGGCCGACTCAACGATTGTTTTGCTATTGAAATTAGGTACTTCGATCGTCTCGCCATGGTTGGTAGAATACGGAAGCCACACGAAAAAAAATAGGTATGCAATGGCAATAAAAGCACCTAAAACAATGCCTAAGTGTATCAATAAATCTTTAGAAGTGGCTTTTTTAGACATCATATACTAGTGTAAGGCTGCTCTGAAAGGCAAATTAAGCATAATTTTACTTTCTATTTCATTCAATTCTTGCACTCTTTTGTAAACGGAAGCGGCATCGAAATATTTTAAAGCAAGTTGAATGTATACTTCTGAATGTTTGGCTTCAGATGCCCAAAGCCTATGGTAAAACTCTTTTAGCGAAATATCGTCATGGATATTCTCATACACAATTTTAAATCTTTCGGCACCACGGCATTCTACAATAGAGGCAATTACCAATCTGTCTATGAATCTTTCGTCCCTTCCATTTCTGCAAGCCGCCAATAATTGCTCCATATACACATCCTTTTCAATCTCGTGTACCAATTGGATGCCACGAGCTTCCATCACTTTATATACATCTCTGAAATGTTCTAATTCTTCGATGCCTGTTTCAATCAATCCGTTGATAATTTCGGTACGATCGGGATATTTGGCTACAAAACTCAACGCCATCGAAGAAACTTTGCGTTCACAATTGGCATGATCTTGCAAAAAACTATTGAAATCGGCTTTAACGGCTTCAATCCAGCCTGGTGGAGTGGGTTCGATAATGTCTAATCTAAATTGCATTGGGTTTATTCTTTTTCTGTTGGCTACAGCCAACGGCTACTCATTTTTTATATTCCATTGACCAAAGCTCATGGCAATTCAAATTTAATATTTCACCTCAAAATGGCTGAAGCCTTTCAAAGCACTTGTTTCAAGTTCCACGCTTTTAACTTGCGCTCTTGGCGAACCAAAATGACACCAATCTACAAATTCCAACAGCACACTTTCTTCGGCTTCGGCTTCAATATATACTGTTCCATCAGCCAAATTTCGAGTAAAACCATCAATATTGAGTTCGTTTGCCTTCTTTTTGACATACGCCCTAAACGAGACGCCTTGTACTTTACCCGTAATCTTGATGTTGAAATGTGTTTTAGCCATACTTTGAATCTGGACAAAATTACAAATTCAATT
>JBJXGB010000273.1:0-5041 GCA_046152935.1 Cytophagales bacterium | reverse complement strand
TATTGAGTTCGTTTGCCTTCTTTTTGACATACGCCCTAAACGAGACGCCTTGTACTTTACCCGTAATCTTGATGTTGAAATGTGTTTTAGCCATACTTTGAATCTGGACAAAATTACAAATTCAATTTTAAAACCGTTTTAAAATTTGATATTTGAGAAATTGCATTCAGAAGACTCAATCGAAAAAGGAAATTTGATATCGAAAAGAAAGAAAAATTCGGTACGACAAAGAAGTCGATTTTTTGGAAGTGCTGTTTGAAATAAAAGCAGGCTGTTTCAAAACTACAGATACTGACGAAGTGATGGAAAAAATAGACGCGGATTGAAATGTATTTGGTTTTAGCATCCTAAATTATAAAACACAAACACAGAACAAACCACTTTCGGTAGCACTAAGGTAGTTGATTAAATTGGTACACTTTTTCTGATTAACAAAAACAAGGGTAACGCGAATATTACCTTATTACTTTTTTGTAAATTAAAATGTGATCGTCACTTGGAGTTAAAATTGAATCCTTTTGATTGAAATAAATGAATCCTTTTGATAAACTATCAATATTAAAATACCGAAAGGATTTATTACCAGAAAACTGAAATCTAACGTAACTCTTATTGATATCGTAATTCCATTGCCCCTTAATATTTTGGTTATTAGCTCCCCTAGTAAATATTACCCCTTTTTTGTCTAACGTATAATAGTCACCAAAAGAGATAGAATCTATAGGCTGCGCATAAATATCATAAATATCTTTCATCATAAATTCGTCTAATAATTTTTGTTTTTCGCTGTAGTTAGATGGTTTCATTTCCGGTTTCAAATAGTCAAATAAATCTTTCCGAACCATAATAGTATCGTAAACATACTTTCCAAGCAATATATCATCTTGACCATTGGCAGAAATAAAAATCAATAACAAAAGGGTGCTTAGAAGATTTTTTTTGAACATAAAATCACTAGTTACCTTAATGGTAATCTGTTTTTTAATTTTTACAGTTAAATTGATAAAGATGCTTTAAAATTCAACTTCTTGCAGCTTTTGATTCTTTTCCAAAATATCCCCAAAGAAAAAGACCAATACCCATCGTAATTGTTAAAAAATAAAATAATATTAAAGTATCCATCTCATTTGTTTTTGCTTAATAATATCAATCCAAGAATTATAAATTAAAGTGTTGAACCTACTCCAAATAAGATCAAATTTAGTTTGTCTAATTTTTCAAATTTGTAAAGTTGCTCCTAGAACAACACCTGCAAAAATGTATTTCCCTAAGTCAATTAGCGTCTTAGCAAGCTCTTCCCTTACTTTCTTGTTCATCTTTACAAATATAAAAAATAGTTTTCACATTTAATCTTTGATAACTTGACACGGAATCTTTTCTTGCCACCATTTATCAAATGAACTATCTCCTAAAGTCGGCTTTATACCCTCAATTAAGTCAAAGTGCCGATCTTGGTTTGAGCGTGGCATCCACACTCATTCTCCAATTAGCACAAATGCTCCCCAATAGTAGGGTTGCGGATATTTGGTTTTCAATTCAGATTGTGCCTTTTCAAAGGCTGCTCGTTTGGTCATTCCGCCCAACCATTTTTGGTAAAAACTCACCATTAACTCCTGCGTGGTTTGGTCGTTCACTTTCCAAAGCGACATAAGGATGGAGCGCGCTCCTGCCAATTTGAAGGCACGCTGCAAACCAAACACGCCCTCTCCATTGCGAATTTCGCCCAAACCTGTTTCACATGCAGATAGTACTACCAAATCAGTATTATCAATATTGAGATTCAAGGCCTCAAAAGCGGTAAGGATGCCATCTTCTTTTCCCGCTTGCACATTACCCCGCAGATCGGCTTTGTTCTCTAATGTCGCTGCCGCTCCGCTCAACAAAATACCCGATCGATAGAGTGGATTCGTATTGTATTTGATTTCGCCATCAATATCTTGCTGAAAAAAACCGTGGGTGGCAATGTGCAGTACGTTGGGCTTGAGCATATTTTTCAAGATCTCCTCTTTTGCTTCTGCGTTAAGAAGGGTGGTTTCACGCCATTTGTTGGCCTTGAGCAAAGATTGAATTTGTTGAACTTCCTTTTCTGTTCCGGGCAAAGGTGAAACACCTGACCCTCGCTCAACGCTTAATAGTAGATTATTGAAAACAGCATTTCGTTCTCCAGAGGCAACATCTGCCTTTCCCCCAAAGGCAGGATTACCTATTAACAATCCTAACTTTTGCGGAAGAGGTGCCTGTTTTACTTGCAGAAGATCCTTCCCGCTGGTTATTAATTCCAGCTTTATTTCGTCCTTCAGGTATTTGCCGGTTTCTGGATTGTACAATGTTTCCATATTTAACGAATGAAAAACTCCGTCAGGAGAAAAGTAAACTTTCTTTATTTTTTTCAATGTGCGCTGTAGCGGCTTCCAGAAATTTTTATACGATTCTTCATCGGAATGTTGGTTCCGAATACCATTGCGATAAAACGAGATGGCTTTACTCTCAAGATAGTTACCATCGCCAAAGAAAACCACAGCGGGCTGCTTGGTGGTTTTAGCGGTGACAATAAGCGCTGCATATTGCACGGTTTTGGTAAATTCTTGGCGTCTATAATCATACGTACGAAAACGAATTACCTCTACGGCAGCTTCATTTTTGCCCAACTTTGCCTTGATGTCTTGCCAATCAGGCTGTTTGTTTTCTCCAGCATAGAAACCTGAAAATTGCGTAAGCTGCTGATCTTTGGTTGCCAACGCATGTTTGAGACTATCTCTTTTTACATTTCGTTGCATTAGCAACTCTTTATCCGAGAGCGAAGCTGTTTGGCCTAGTAGTTGTTTGAGCGCCTGCACTTCATCGTAAAGAGCAATCAATTGACGATCTCCGCTGGCCAAAATTCTTTTTTTGACTAGGTTGCTGGTATTGAGCAACAGCGCCTTGTAGCGCAGTTGTAGATGGTAAGCTGTTGCTAACAGTTCGGGATGTTTTTTATATTCACGAAAAGATAGTTCGGTATATTGTTCGAAATCATCTTTGACTGTTTTATAAAAAGCCTCGCGCTCTGCCTCGCCCAAATAATCAAAGTATTGCTGAAGATAGTTTTGCTTAAAATCAAGATGATTTGTAAACAGACTAATGGCGGATACCAATTGCCCACGGTGATAGTAGAAAGTGGCTTGCGCTGCATTTGTTGCAGCAACCGTTGGGTGGTTGCTCCCGAAGGCTTTCTCGTATATGGCACGAGAATTTTCATAGTTGGCTAATGTGATTATAGGAAGCGTATCCATGGCTTGGTATAATTGTGCCATTCGAACAAGAGTGTTGGAATAATCAGGATGGCTTTCTCCAAGTGCCACTTTTGTTATATTAAGGCTCTGCAGGTAAAGCGGTTCAGCCGCTGCATAGCGACCCATAGTTTGATAGATATTTGCCAGATTCTGGATAATAATGCCATAACTAGGATGGTTTTCGCCCAGAACATCTTTGAATATTTTTAAGGCCTGTTGGTAAAGCGGTTCAGCCTCTGCAAAGCGACCCATATGTCGATAGAGAAATGCCAAGTTGTTGAGACCAGTAGCATAATCAGGATGGTTTTCGCCCAGAACATCTTTGAATATTTTTAAGACCTGCTGGTAAAGCGATTCAGCCTCTGTATAGCGACCCATGCGCTGGTAAAGATTTGCGAGTTCATCCAGACCAGTAGCATAATCAGGATGGTTTTCTCCCAGAACATCTTTGAATATTTTTACGGCCTGCTGGAAAAGCGATTCCGCTTCTGCATAGCGACCCATAGTTTGGTACAGATATGCCAAGTTATCAAGATTCGTAGCATAATCAGGATGGTTGTCGCCCAGTTTCTCTTTCCTTATTTTTAAGGCCTCCTGGTAAAGAGGTTCGGCCTCTGCATAGCGACCCATAATTTGATAGAGATAGGCCAGGTTATCGAGACTAGTAGCATAATCAGTGTGGCTTTCTCCCAGTTTCTCTTTCCTTATTTTTAAGGCCTGCTTGAAAAGAGGTTCAGCCTCTTTATAGCGTGACATTCTCTCATAGAGACCTGCCAAACTGTGGAGACTTGCAGCAAAACTGGGGTGGTTTTCGCCTAGTTTCTCTTTCCTTATTTTTAGGGCTTGCTGGAAAAGCGGTTCAGCCTCTGTATAGCGTGCCAAAGCAAGGTTGAGATTGGCCAGCTTATCGAGACTAGTAGCGTAATCAAGGTGATTTGGAATACTTTTTTTATGGTCGCCAACTATTTTTTCTAATAGGATAATTGATTTTTCATTATTTAAGACACCTTTTTCATAAAAATCGAAACTTGTTATGTTACCATCTTTGGAGTATGTAATTACTTCGCCTTCATATTGTTCTGGTTCTTCAGAATAGAGCACCCCTTCAGATTTCAATTTCCCGTTTTTGTAATAATCTTTCAATTTTCCAAACGGTTTTCCTTTTTGATAAGTAATCAGGCGATAAGATACTGCGCTATCCCTCTTTTCGATTTTCTCGAAATTTTCATTATAGTAATACACCCAGTTGCCGGTTTTAAGTCCTTTTGCATCAACAGCATTTGGGCGGGTGGGGATGACCTGTGCTGCAACTGATAACCTTAATAGGCAGAAACAAAGAATAACTACTCTCATATGAATCAAATGGTGTGGGTGAGCAAGGTGTATACGAAACTGCTTCTTTTCAGATACTTAATCATTAATTAAATTTAGATAAAAATCCTGTTTCCGAGCTTAGTGGCACTGAGCACTCAACATTTATTGGTAGTCGCACTTACAGTATGGTGATTTGATAAAAAAACATGCTTTGTGTGCAAACAAACATGGTAAAGTATCTTTTAAACCAGCATGGCTCTTTTTTCTATTTTTCACGAGATTAGCAACTTATTTTGTAGCAAGAAAGTAAACGATAACGGTCTAATGATGGATTACCTTCAGAAATCAGCTTTGTATCCTCCATTAATTGAAAGTATTCCAAGTGCTGAGCTTGGTTTGAGCGTGGTTATTCCATGTTTTGATGAACCAGCGCTTTTGACTTCTCTTCAAAGTTT
>JBJXGB010000276.1:0-6164 GCA_046152935.1 Cytophagales bacterium | reverse complement strand
AGGCTGATTTCGCCATTTATTTCAGGCAAAGCCGTATTGCCACCTACTTTTATATTTCCAGTAGCAATACCCGATATTTTTGTCGCTTGTTGATCGACAAAGCCTTGAAAAGCCGATAAATTGAGTGATTTTAGCCTTACATCAAGGTTCAAATCCATGCTTTTGGCTTGGCTCTGTAAATAACCATCTAGTTGAATGTCATTTTCATTGCCCGAAATAATAGCCGAGATAGTATACTTTTTATCTACCAAATTATCTGCTTTCAATGAAATATTACCAATATCATTGTGTCTATATTGAGTTTTCTCGATCAATAAATCAGAAACAAATGCCATCTGGCGATTGTAATTCTTGAAATTGATAGTTCCATCGAGTTTTCCACGGGCTATGGGGTCTGTCTTCTCAAGCATTTTAGAAAAATTAATGAGTTGAAACTGGTTAAAAGTAATATTCAGATCAGCCTCCGCACTTTTTGAGGTGGAATTAATGGACATTTTCTGGTTTCCGTTTTCTAAATCCATATTCACAATATATAATCCTTTATTACTAAACTCAATGTAATTCTTTTCGGGAATCGACCAATTTTCATCGTTTATCATCAACCCTTTCGGCAAAATAGAATAGCTAAAAATACCACCCTTTAACATAGCCAATTCACTAGCGATATTCAGCTTGTTTTTTTTGTCTTTCCCTTGAATGGATACATCGATACTGGCTATGTTCTTGCTTACCGAACCAGAAAGTTTTGTTTTTTCTAAAAAAATTTGACTGTTTGAAAACATGTCAAGACCCAAGGCATAGTCGAGCGATTGAGAATTGGAGTGGATGCCCGCATTAAAATTTTTAAGTCTATTTCCTGCAAAATCTACACTAATAAAACTGGCATCAAAATCGAGTTTGTGGGTTTCGCTGTCGAAACTACCTTTTACCTTACCAGGCACAAAATCTTTCAGCTTCGGTACTATTACCTCGTAAATAAGTGGAGAATTGGTAATATCTAATTCAAAATCAAAATTTTCTGGTTTTCTAGATTTTACCTTGACAGTGTCGAAATAGTAATTAAAATGGTTTGAAAGCACCGTTGGTAAAGAAAAAATTGGCATATTTCCGTTGAATTTGGCTTTAAAAATAGCACTATTTACGTCCATTCTGCTATTTTTATCATCGTTAAATGATACAAATAGCAAAGAATCAACTTCATATTTTTTGCCATTGCTATAAAGCACAATATTTCTAATGCTGGCTTTTCCATTCATTTTATCAAAAGTTGGTGCTTTGATATTGGCATTGGCTTGAGCGCTCAATCTTATATCTTTATTACTTAATTGCAAGTTCTGCAAATCGGCTCCGAGTATATCCAGTCTAAAATTGTAGTCATTTATTTTTTGGTTCATATTTACTTTTCCTTCAAAATTCAAATTGAGATTGGGGTCGTTGATGGCCGCAAAACCATTAAAAAGCTTGTCTTTGATATTGCCTTTTACCTCTATTTTTGTGTAATTGTATTTATGAAGAAAAACAGAATCGATTTTGGCATCGACAATTACATCCATATCTTCAATAGAGAAGCCTTTCCCTGATACATTTGCAGCTAAAGTAGCTTTGCCAAGTAGTGGCTTTTGCCTCAAAATTTTACCAATATTTAATGATTTGGCTTCGAGATTTGCTTTATAAATAGGTCTTTTATCTAGATCAGCAATGGTAATTTTTCCATTAAAATATCCATCGGTTGTTTTGGCAATGACCTTCGCATAAAAATTGTAAATAGTACCTAAAAATGATCCATTAGCATACATTGTATCTGGAAGCTGAATTGCTGAAAGTAAAGTACTCGGTAAAAATGTATTAATATCTTCTTTTGAGGTAAGTAAGTATGTGAGCAAAATATCAAATTTTGTAGTACTGATTTTAGGTAGGCCAGTAATATTTCCTTTGGCTACCAACATCGTATTTTTGCCTATTTCAACCCGCAATTTTTCAATGGAAATATCTTGCAATTGTCCCTTTATTGAGGCATCCATCTTCACAGCACGACTCATATTCCGGTTTATGAAATCAATATTGATAAGATCGGGCTGCAATTGAACTATATCTTTCGCATCTATTACCGTTTCATGTAAATCTGCCTTGATTTTGAGGTTGGCAATATTCTCTGAGAGCCCATCCCAAGAATCAAAACCAATGGCGGCATAATGTGATATTTTAGAAAATTGAGTTTCTAAATACAAATTTTTCGCCTCTGCATGTATTGAATCCATTACAAAATCTGTCGCAAAATTTCGTATCATTAATCCGCCTATTTCAACGGCTGAAAAAGATTCAATTTTAGCAGACATATTCTGAAAACGGTAGTGACTCTTTTTCGCGCTAAGATTGATATTAGAAATAGCAAGATGCTGAAAATCAACACCTTTGGGCTTTCTTTTTTTATTATCTAAATCTAATTTTAGATCATTTCTTTGCAAATTGATGGTTTCTACTTCGATACCAAAACGATTATTTTTAGGTAAATCGAAGGTAACTTTGTCGCCAGTTTTAGTAATAATAGAATTATCAATTTGCATCGAAATATCAATCTTGCTATTGCTCAAATCAAACCTGCCTACTTTGGCTTGAAGTGAAGGCAAGTCAAAAAAAGCATTTCTGATTTGCGATTTTCCCAATTGAAATGACATATTTTGGTTTTCTGGCTTATTGGTAAACCGAAAATTTACGTTTTCAAAAGCCAACTTATTAAGAGTAATATTTAGAGGGACTGCTTTACCGGTAACGGTTGATGCTGGCGAAGATTTTGTAATCTCAAATGACGATTGCGCATTTACAATTTGCAACGAATTGAGCTTAAATCTCATCATTTCTAAATCCAATTCCTCTATTTCAAGAGATAAGTTGCTTACCTTGCAATAAAAGAGATTGCCGACTAGGCTATCTGCAAAAGCCAATTTTACATTTCTTAACTGAAATTCTCCAGCATAAAATGTCCAAGGTGTGTTTGTGGAAATGGTATCCTTTGGGGTTTCCTCTTCAGGTTTTGCAGACGATTTAGCAAAAGCATTTATGATGAATTGGAAATTGAAAATGCTATCGTTTGCAGGGCGATAAATTTTGGCGTTCAAATCGTAAATTTCTGTTCGAGAAAGATTTATCTCCTTTTTGAATAATGAGAATAAATTGACAGCGACATCCAATTTACCCAAAAAAACCAAAGTGTCTTTATTTTGATCTTCAGCATATACCTCTAGCAGGCGAATGGACGTTGGAAAAACGATTGCCACTTCTTTGATGCGAACTTTTGTGTTCGTTCTCGAACTTACAAAAGTAGTAGCTTTTTGAATAATATAAGTTTGGACACTAGGCAATTTTATTACCAAAACTGCTGCACTAAAAAGTGCCAAAACTGCAAAAAAACACCATGCTACTACCTTAAACAGTATGTTACGTATACTCTTCACATCTTGAAATAAAACCACATTGCACTAAAGCCTATGTATACTTATAGGTTACTCAAAAAGGCTCCGTTTGCTCTATAAAATATCTAGTAAAATAAGCACCACACCGATGATAAACATCACAGCACCAATTACATACACAATAGGAGCTGCTGCACCAAAAAATCCAGCAGTAATCAACAACGCCAACCCAACAGCACCTATAATAATTCCAGTTTTCAATTTTCCAGAAACTACTTTATCGGCTTCAGCACTCTTTTGATCTTTAATTTTTAATGCGTTTGTAGAAATAATATCATTCGATACTTTATTATCGATTCTTTCTAAAATAGTGGTACCTTTTTTAAAATGTTTATTTTCTAAAATAGTTTTGCTTTTTACATTTGAAGCATTTTCGAACCGAGTATCAACTGCCACCAAAGGGGTAATTTCTTCGTTTGCAGATGCTGTAATCTGAGTGTTTTCAGGCACATAATCCATCTCCAATTGTTGGCTGTACATTTTGTAAGTATCGTTGTTATTGTGTGATGTAATCTTTTTGCTGCAACTAAAAATGGTTAAGGCCAAAATTAAAGTTATTACTAAGTTTGTATTGTTCGTTTTCATTATTTGAATGATTTAAGTACAAAATTGATGGTTAAAAAATTGTGCCACAGTATAGAAAAAGAATAAAATCATATTTTTTCTTTTTCTACATCCGATGGTGCATCCATAAATTCTTTACGGAAATTTTTAACCATAATGAGAAAAAAAGACATTAAGACAGGCCCAATGATGATGCCAGAAATACCAAAATATTTTATACCCATCAAAAAACCCATGAGCGTAATCAACGGGTGCGCATCGGCAAATTTTTTCTGTAAAATCAGCCGAAATACATTATCTATGTTGGTGGTGACTAAAATACTGTAAATTATGATGCCAATTCCATTCCAAGTTTGACCATTTGCAAGCGTGAACACAGACAAAGGCACCCAAATTGTCATGCAACCTACGATGGGCATAAATGAAAATACACCCGTCATAAAACCCCAAAAAATAGGTTCCTGCACGCCTAGCAACCAATAACCTATCGAAGCTGTAACGCCCTGAATCAAAGCCAAAAGTGGCGTTACGATGGCATTTGAGTAGGTTTGCGCCTTCAATTCGTTTGTAAATAGATCTATTTTTTCTTGCTTGTACGGCATATAAAAAAGAATGGTAGATTCCATTGTTTTTCTCGATGCCAACATAAAGAATAGTATGAAATACATAATTCCTATGTCGGTGACTACCGTAAAAGTTTGGTCTAAAAAAATGGTAGCCAGACTTGCTGTCGTACTTTTGAGCGTAGCTACATTTTCTGGCGTTAGAATGTCAAATTGTAATTTTTCATTTATGAACAGATGTATTTTATCGAATATGGCAAATAACTGCTCGGGATTTGATACCAATTCAGAAACCCTTCCAATTAATAAGTAGAATATCCCGCCAATCAAAATTACAAATACTATAAATGAGAAAGCCATTGTGAGCATCGTACTCAGAATATTGTTCCATTTCTTCTTTTCGGTAAACCAAATCATCATTGGTCTAGTAAGAATAAACATTATAATAGCCCCCAATAAGGCATTGAGAAACATTGAAAGGCTGTAAAATAAGAACATGCCCAATACCACCATTACTGCCAAAGCGATGTTGGGATAGTATTTTTCGTAGTTAAATTTCTGAATCATTCCTTTTAGTTAATTATTTAATAGACAAGTGATTATGGATTTTTTTCTATGCTTTTAGCATCTAGGCTTTGCCAAATTCTACCCTTGTTTTGGGCAGTGCTTGAGGAAAATCTCGTTGTAAAAACATTATCAAAGCCTCGCGAATTTCACATCGTAAATCGAAAGCTTTGTCGGAATTGCTGGCGCTGGTAAGTATGCGAACTTCTACATCTTTTGCGGTGGCATTCGTAATTTGCACAACATTCAATTTTCCATCCCAATACTTAGAAAGTGGCAATAATCTGGATAATTCGGCTCTAATTGCATCAATTGGCACTGTGTAATCCATGTACAAAAATACAGTAGCAAGCAATTCGGAGGTGGTTCTGGTCCAGTTTTGGAATGGCTTTTCTATAAAATAATTGATAGGCACGATCAATCTCCGCTTATCCCAAATCGCGACCACCACGTAAGTAAGCGTAATTTCTTCAATTCTGCCCCATTCGCCTTCGAGCACCACCACATCATCGATTCTTATGGGTTGAGAAATGGCTATTTGTATGCCTGCTACGATCGTAGAAATGCTTTTCTGAGCTGCAAACCCAATAATTATACCTATCACACCAGCCGATGCAAGCAATGTAGTACCCAACTGTCTTACCGATTCAAAAGTCATCAATGCAAAAGAAATGGTGGCAATTACGATCACAAAATTCAATACCTTTTCAATTATCTTAAATTGTGTACGGGCTTTTCTGGCCGATAAGTTATCAGACTGCTCCATATCATAGTAAATCACACTGACTTCGCGGGCAAATGCAAGTGCTTGGGTGAGCAATATTCCCACAGCCACTATTATTATCAGTAAAACTATATGAGTAAGTAGTGTGAATATTTATAATGCCCCCCAAATTTAGGACTGAAAGTTAAGAGAGAAAATAGTATTAATTTCAACTTTCTAAAGTTCAACGTTAATGGGAACAACAAGACGCAAATTCAGCACAGATTTCAAGAAAAAAGT
>JBJXGB010000275.1:0-4083 GCA_046152935.1 Cytophagales bacterium | reverse complement strand
TGCCGGGCGTGTTTGGAGAGTACACAAGGACTATTTTACCCAGAATAACGATGATATTTGGTCTAAGAGCTGATTATCACAATTTATTCGGCTTGTTTGTAACCCCTCGTTTTCATGGAAAATACGACATTACCGAGACAACCATATTGCGAGTTTCCGCAGGAAGAGGGCAAAGAACTGCCAATGTTTTAGCCGAAAATTCCGGAATTCTGGCTAGCTCTAGAAATATTTCCATTCAAAACTACGGTATTACCGAAACTTCATTTGCTGGGAAACCCATTAATTATCAAAATTATGGGCTAAAGCCTGAAGTAGCTTGGAACTATGGACTAAGTTTAACTCAGGAATTTAGACTTTTTTATAGAAATGGTTCTATCACAGCCGATTTTTATAGAACTGACTTTCAAAACCAGATCGTAATCGATATGGATGCTAGCGCACAGCAGTTGAAGTTGTATAATTTAACTGGTCAATCCTATTCCAACAGCGCCCAACTGGAAATTGAGTATGAATTGATTGACAAATTAGATTTGAGGTTAGCATACCGCTACTACGATGTAAAAACTGATTATAGCGCAGGGCTTCTACAAAAACCACTTTTATCGCAAAACAGGGCTTTTATTAACCTGGCTTATGAAACAAAGTCTAAATGGAAATTTGATCTTACCACCAATTGGAACGGACAAAAAAGAATTCCCAATACTACTACCAATCCTGAAGATTTTAAAAGAGAATCGTACGCGCCAGATTTCGTCACGATGAATGCCCAAATCAGCAAATCGTTTGGAAATCCAAAGAAAAGCTGGTGGGACCTATACATTGGCGTAGAAAACCTAACCGATTTTAGGCAAAAGGATTTAATAATAGCTGCAAATAATCCCTTTGACACCTACTTTGATGCCTCGCTCGTTTGGGGACCAATTATTGGCAGAATGACCTATGCAGGATTCAGGTATAAGTTTAAGTAATTATCTGAAAATGAAATATGTACGAAATTTTGTGATTTCAATATGTAGGTACGGTTATGGATGCCACTGGTTGAATGTTAACGAAGATGTTCATAAATGAACAAAATATCATGAGTCACCAACAATTTAAAGTTTGTATTGATGCCTGCAACGATTGTGCAGATGAGTGTGAACATTGTGCCACAGCCTGAAAATTCGAAGTATTGAAATTATTTTTGAACCTAATTTACAAGTCATGAATTTTATCAGCTAAAATCGGTTCTATTTCTCTCCAAAAACTTTATTCAAGGCATCGGTTCGGCTATTTACCTGCAGTTTTTGGTAGATATTGCTGATGTGGGTGCGGACTGTTTCGATGCTGACAAAAAGTTTATCTGCTATTTCTTTGTAGCGAAACCCCTTTGATAGAAAACCCAAAATTTCTTGTTCTCGGGCAGAAAGTTTCTCCAATTCTTTGTTTACACTATCGGTCCCATTGAATGAGGCTACCACTTTTCTGGCAATTTGGGCACTCATAGGCGAACCACCCTGTGCCAAATCGCTAATAGCATCTAGTATTTTGGCTGCTGGGGTGGTTTTTAATAAATAGCCAGAAGCTCCTGCTTTCAATGCATTGAAGATGTTTTCATTATCGTCAAAAGCAGTACACATCATAAATTGTGTATTTGGACAAAGATTTTTCAGTTTACCAACCGCAAAAATGCCCGACTTGCCAGGCAAATGAATATCTACCAATGCAATTTGAGGTTGATTTGCTGGCAAATATGCCATTGCATCTTCTGCATTTTCATACGCACCAGTCAAGCTGAATCCAAAACTTCCTTTCAGAAGCGTAGCCAAACTTTCTCGTATTTCAGACTGGTCTTCTATTATCGCAACACTTATGTCCATCATTACTATTTCATTGTTTTATAATTGATTATTAAAGGTACAATAGCCTGTCCCGCTTAAGCGGAAGAATGCCCTAATTGTAGTTTTGGCTTCTAATGGCATTCTTTGTGGGCATTTCTTAAAAAGCAAAATTCATAAATAATACCAAGGAAGTAAATCACACTTTAGTAGTAGATTTCAATTACACTGCAAGTACCAAGTGGGAGATTGTACCTTTTCCGATCTCTGATTTCAAGATATACTCTCCTCCTATTCTTTGGATTCTATTTTTAATGTTTTTAAGTCCATTGCCATGTTTTCGTGCGTTTTCAATTTCAAAACCTTTGCCATTATCACTTATTAGTATGTCTATTTTTCCATCCAATAGCAGAATTTCAATATTGATTAATGTTGCTTCAGCGTGCTTTACTGTGTTGTTCAGTATCTCCTTAAAAGATAAGAAAATATTGCGTTGTACTTCCTTACCCATCTGAATATCAGGCACTTCAACAGGAAAATTTGTATTAAAATCGATATTGCAATCTTCAAGAAAATCATAAACATATTCTCTCAAACGGGCTACCAAATAGTCGAAAGTGGTATCGTCTGCATTCAACGCCCATACCAAATCACTCATATTTCCAACCAAATTTCTTGCAGTTTTGGCAATATTTTCCACATCGCTATTCACACCTTCAATCAAGGCTGCTTTCTGAATTACATTTCCCGTTAATATGGCAATTTTCGACAATCCAGAACCTAATTCATCGTGCATATCACGTGCTATTCGGATGCGTTCGGCTTTTTCGGCTTCATATACAGCCGTTTGCATTTCTTTTTCTTTTCTTAATAATTCCGCTTCGAGCAATGCTTTTTCTGCCATTTTTGAGCGATTATATACCAACCAACAAACGCCCAAAAGCAACACCAAGGCTGAAATGGCAATGCCCCAGTTCGTGTTTTGTTGCTTCATTTTTAAATTCTGTGTCGAAATTTGTAGGTCATCGATCAATTTTTGCTGGGTTTGCAATCGAATGGTATCTTGTTTTTTATCAGCATCATATTTTTCTCTCATTTCTGTGATGAGTGCTGTTCGTTCAGAGTTGAGCAAGCTGTCTTTTTCAGATAAATGTATTTTGGCGTATTCAAGTGCCTTCTTATAATTTTTCAATGAATCGTAATTGTCTCTCAAATTGTGATAGGCAGCAGTAGTGATCTCTCTGGCATTTAATTTTGTAGCCATTTTGATAGCTTGTAAATTATATGCTATCGATTTTTGATAGTCTTTTTGTCCAGAATAAATATTGCTCAAATTGGTATAATTAGCAGCCGTAACCCACACATTTCCCATTCTTTCTGAAATCGAAAGCGATTCCAATAGATATTTGGCTGCATTATTATAATCTTTTTTGTTTTTGTAGACGATGGCAATATTATTGGCCGCCATGCCTATGCGTTCGTCATTCTTTATTTCTTTGTAGATTTTATAGGCTTTCAGATATAGTTCTAACCCTAAATCAGATTTGCCTTGTTCATCAAAAATGAGGCCTTTGTTGTTGAAAATATCAGCTTTCAGCTTTTTGTCGGTGGTTTTACTGGCAAAAAATTCGGCTTTATTATAGTAGTCCAATCCCATTTTAAGGTCTTTTTGCGCTACATACAAAGCTCCCATATTTTTGTATATTTTGGCAATAGAAAAATTGTCCTTCACTTTTTCCGCAAGCGACAAGGCTTTGAGATATATTTTTAGCGCCTCTTCAATTTTGCCCATGTAATCGAAATTTCGACCCATATTATTGTACACTTGGGCTAGCTCTAAGTCGCTTGCATGATTTTGGGCAATTTTTAGGGCAGAATCCAAAGTTGTGCTCGAAGCTTGGTATTCTCCGGAGCGGGTCAATTTTTCGCTTTTTTCCAATAATTTAATAAGCGTTGAATCAAAAGCGACCCCAAAAGATAGATTCGCAATCAGCACCAAAAAAACAATAAGTAGATGTTTATTAGTAATTGGCATTTTGGTAGGTTTTATAATAGATTTTTAATTGAATCAACAATAATACAGCACTTTTTACTACTAAAGTACTATTGATGTTGGCTTGTTTGAAAGATATTTTTGTGTCGTTAAAATTTAAACTTTCACAAACTCAATTATGACACTTACATCTACCAATAGTTACGCTTATGCATACCCTCAAAAGAATGAAATTTTCAAAGTTCACAAAGGCACAAAACCAAAAGCCACTAG
>JBJXGB010000274.1:0-31393 GCA_046152935.1 Cytophagales bacterium | reverse complement strand
CCAATATTTCTTTTACGGCCTCGACTGTGTGGTCTCTTGGCCCAAGCCCAGTGCCTCCAGTCGTAAAAATAAAATGCACATCAGCCGCTACCCATTCCTTGATATGCTGCTGAATTATTTCTTTTTCGTCTGGCACAATTTTATAAATTACATCTGTAATGCCATGAATGGCAAGCATTTCAATAATTTTTTTGCCTGAATTATCTTCACGCTTGCCCTCAAAAGTAGAATCTGAACAGACCAGCACGGCACAACTTGGGGGCGTATTAAAATACTTTCGCTCGCTTTTGCCCCCTTTTTTCTCTAAAAGTTTTATCTCGCCAATTGATAAATGTTTGTCTATTGGCTTCAACATATCATAAATTGTGAGCGCTGCGATAGACACGCCAGTCAAAACTTCCATTTCAATGCCTGTTCTGCCAACATATTGCGCAGTAGCAATTATTTTGATGCCAGAAATGCCATTCTCGTTTAATATTTCAAAGGCTATTTCCATGGCATCAATGCCCACTGGGTGGCAATGTGGCAGCAATTGATCGGTTTTTTTGGCTGCAAAAAAGCCTGCGGCACGAGCAAATTCAAAAACATCGCCTTTTTCTATTCTCTTATCTTCAATTTGACGCAGTGTATTGGCACTGCAAAAGATAGTGGCAGTGGCAGTAGCCGATCGCAACGTTGATATTTTGCCTGTGATATCGCGCATATTTTTTTTATTTGCTGTAGAATAAAGAAAGCAAATTTCAATTGGGGAAATTACTTTCAATAAAAATTAGGGTTGCAAATTCTACTTTTTTAGCTAAAATCTCAAACTTCAATACTGTTTATAAAATAATATTCACTTTATTAACTAAAATTTATATTATTGTACGGTAAGCTACAATCAAAACGCTAAGGATTTGATAACGAAGAAAATAACGACAACCAACATAGCTGTAATAGGCGGTGGAAGTTGGGGAACTGCCATTGTAAAGATACTTTCTGAGAATGAAACAAAAATTAAGTGGTGCATTAGAAATCCAGAGACTGTAAATTTTATCAAACATTTCCAGCACAACCCCAAATATTTGAGCGATGTCCAGCTCAATATGCGCAAGGTAAAGGTTGATACCAATATCAAGAAAACGATTCAAGAGGCCGATTATGTGATTTTGGCCGTGCCAGCAGCCTTTTTGAAAGAGGCGCTCAAGCCATTGAGTTCCGAAGATTTTAAGGGCAGAATTGTGGTTTCGGCTATAAAAGGCATCATTCCTACCCAAACCCATCTGATTACAGATTATATCGAGAGGCATTACTACGTGCCAGACGATGATTTGTGTGTGATTGGTGGCCCATGCCATTCGGAAGAAGTGGCATTAGAAAAACAATCGTATCTTACCATTGGGTGCAAAGATTTTAATACTGGCATACAATTTTCTAACTTGATGACTTGCAGATATGTAAAATGCAACGCTATTACAGATATTTATGGCATTGAATATTGTGCGATAATGAAAAATATCATCTCAATATTATCAGGAATTACACATGGTTTGGGCTATGGCGACAATTTTCAAGCAGTATTGATTTCAAATGCAATGCAGGAGGTGAAACGATTTTTGGATGTAGCCCACCCGATGTCGCAACGCGATTTATTTGGGTCAGCCTATTTGGGCGATTTGCTCGTAACTTCCTATTCGCAATTCAGCAGAAATAGAATGTTTGGAAGCATGATCGGTAGAGGCTACTCTGTAAAAGCAGCCCAAATGGAGATGAATATGATTGCAGAAGGCTATTATGCAGTAAAAAGCATGGTAGAAATTGTAAAAAGATACGACATTGATATGCCCATTTTGAAGGCTGTGTACCATATTTTGTATGATAAAGTGTCGCCAGCAGTCGAAATCACCATTTTAAAAAACTTGCTGAAGTAGTTTTTTTGGTAACTAAAACGTAATAATCAATAATCAATAATCAATAATCAATAATCAATAATCAGTAATCAGTAATCAATTTTGCCCTATAAATCGAAAGATATTGAGAAAAAGTACTACACCATTGGCGAAGTAGCCGAAAAGTTTGGTGTGGCTACATCTTTAATTCGTTTTTGGGAAACCGAGTTTGAAACCATAAAACCGACCAAAAACAACCGCGGCATTCGTGTTTTCACCAAAGAAGACATCGATGATATTTCGATCGTATATCACTATGTAAAGGAAAAAGGCTATACTTTGCAAGGGGCAAAAGAATTGCTCAAGATGGATAAAAACAAAAATCTTGAGAAAATAGAGGCTGTTAAATCGCTTGAAAAAGTGCGAGATTTTCTATACGAACTTAAGAAAAGCTTTGAGCCAGAAGCTAAACATTGATTGAAATTGCAAATAGCACTACAAACAAAAGTGTCGAAAATGCCATTTTTTTTAAAAGACTGTCAATGTTATCGCTTGCTTTTGCGGCCAGTAAAGGACGTAAAACAAAGAAATTGAATGTATGTAATGAAGGCATTAAAATAAATGATTGCCAAGTTTTGCCATTAGCGAGTAAATATACTATGGCAGATATAAAACCACTTGCTATTAGAAATATGTGGTATTTTTTGGCGTTTTCGTAGCCAATTCGCACCGGAATGGTTTGCTTTTTTGCCATAGCATCTGGTAATATATCGCGCATATTATTCAAATTCAACACGCCTACTGAAAATACGCCACAGCTGTAGGCGAGCAATAGCGATGCGTAATTTGCAATACGCAATGTGTGAAGGTAGTAACTGCCAACAACACCCACGAGCCCAAAAAAGACAAATACACTCAGATCGCCCAATCCTGCGTAACCATACGGGCTCTTGCCAGCCGTATATTTAATGGCAGCTCCAATACTAGCCAAACCCAATACCAAAAAGAACAAAAAAGTGGCATTAAATGTACCAAAAGCGGTTTTCAGCAGACCCACACCGGCCGCAAATGCAAGCACCGACATGACGATGACACCGCTTAACATTTGTTTTTGGCTGATAAGGCCGCTTTGCACAGCACGGGTTTCGCCTACTCGAAGCGCATTGTCGGCACCATTTTGACTATCGCCAAGATCGTTGGCGTAGTTCGACAATATTTGCAAAAACAATGTTGTTAATAGGCTTAATATCAATACATTAAGTTTGAAACTGCCTTCGCTATAGGCCAGAGCGCTGCCCATTAATATTACTGAAAAGGCCAACGGCAAGGTGCGCAATCTGGCTGCTGATATCCAAGCTTTTATGTTCATTTTGTGGGTTGGAAGAAATTTTGTGTAGTTATTAACATCTGAATTCTATCTATATTTTCTTAAGTTTTACGTCATTTATCCTAAGTCTCTTCTGCCTCCGCCACTTCACTTTTATAATTATTCTTGACAAAATTGCACCATTGGCAATCTTCTTTACCGCAGCCGGCAAAATTGTAGACCATTATGCCATTGTAAACCTGCGTTATTTGTTTTTTTACAATCTCAAAGTCTTCAAAACTTACCACTATTCTCTCTTTGGTGTAGTCTTTTGCATCGCGTTTCTCCACAAAATCTACCTCACCAGAAGTCATATTCCAGTTTTTAGTTTTGTCGTTTTCTAGCAATATCTTGTAAAAAACAATCTGTCGCCAATAGTCGCCACCATATATTTCCTCAAATTTATCGTTTACAGGGTCGGCATCTGCTTTTGGTCGCACCAATTTTTTCTTGATATTATCGGCTTTTCCTGTTTTATAATCCACTACGTGAACTTCATTATTGTCATAGAATTCTATTTTATCTAAAGCACCTGTAAGTGGAATATTGTCTACGGTAATATTGGCGGGACGGTATTCTATTGCTACTTTTCTGTGCCATTTATTGATATAGAAATCGTAATATTCGGGCAATATCTTCTGTGCGTATTCCAGTTTGTCTTTAAATTCTTTTTCTGTGAAATGCGACTGGTAGTTTTCCAATCCCTTCTTGAAGTAAAAATAAAAGGCTTCTTTTGAGGGAAATTGCTCATTTTCACTGGCTTTCATTTGTTTAAAAAGTTGCTCCAAAGCATAATGAATGGCATTGCCAAAACCCATGCTTGGGCTGCGGGCGGTGGGCACTTGTAGCACATTTTCAAAATAGTACGTAAGTGGACAATGCAAATATTTATTTACATGCGTTACGCTCAATTTTAGGTTTTTAAGCTTTTCTACCAAGAAATTGGTTTCGATCAGCTGGGCATCTAATTTGGGCCGTCCGATGAGTTTTTCAGCAGTAAATGCCATCAAATCTGCTTCAGACACTTTTTTTTCTCTTAATTCCGCAGCGCCTGCATTTAGTATTTCAGAAATAAAAAGCGATTTCAGCTTTTCTTTATCTTTCAAATCTGCTGCTGAATAGGATACTTGCAGGTGCTTTTTCGCCCTGGTGATGGCCACATAAAAAAGCCTGCGTTCTTCTTCCACTTTATTTTCAGCCACCGAAAGCGTAAGGGTGTCTGGCAATTTGTAGTTAAAACTATTACCTATTTTTTTCTCCCAGTTTTTCTCGTTGGCAGCGATCAAAAATACGTATTGAAATTCGAGGCCTTTTGATGAATGGGCTGTTATCAGATTTATACCATTTTCTGCCTTTATAATTTTGTGAATGGGAATTTCGATGCGATTTTTACGCATCAAAACAATCATTTCCAGAAGTTTGGTGAGCGTGAGTGTTGGATTTTTGGCCGTTTCATCTTTGATAAATTCAAAGAAAGCATTTACAATTTCCAATAGCCATATTTTATCTTCGTGGTTGATGATGTAGTGGAATATACCACCTCTCGTCAATATTTTCTCGAAAAAAACCTGAATTGTGTAATTGAAATGTTCTTTTGTCCAGAAATTGAGATTGGCCTCTAAGCTTGAAATAGCACCCGCAGTTTCCAAATTGAGTTTGAACATGCGTTCTTTGCTGCCCATAATTTCTCGCCAGAGCAGTGGTTCATCTTTTTTCTGACTGGCTACAGAAATGGCCGCTACATCTCGCGGACTGATATTGAAAAACTCGAAGTGCATAAGTTGAAACAGCAAATAATTGCCCGATCCAGGTTTTATTGTTTCTTCTTCAATGTATTTGAGTATGATAATCAGGTTTTGAGCGAAAGGAATATCGAATAGATTTTGCCTTTTCTTGGCATTGTATGGGATTTTACGATGGTCGAAAACCTGTAATATATTGGCGATTTGCTTGTGATTTCGATATAAAATGGCGACTTCTGCCAAATTTTGACCAGATTGATAGAGATTTTCAATTTGCTTTACAATATCAGCTTCTTCATGCAGTTCGCTTTGGTATTCGACAATTGAAATGGGAATATCTAGGTCTTTTAGGCTAGGATTTTGTGAAATTAAATTCTTATCCAAGCCTTCAAATCTTTCTTTTAAGTTTTCGTGATTGGTAATTCTTTCTTCATTATTTGAAATTACCGCTTTTGAAGCATCAAGCACATTTTGCGTACTGCGGTAATTGTCTTTGAGCATTACTACTGCCAGCGATTGCTCATATTTATTTACAAAATCGAGAATATTCTTCAAATTCGCCCCTTGAAAGCGATAAATAGATTGGTCGTCATCGCCCACCACAAACACGTTGGGATTATCGAAAAAGGCGATTAATTGATGAAGTATAGTGCTTTGCGAACCATTTGTGTCTTGAAATTCGTCTACCAAAAAATATAAATACTGTTCTTGGTATTTCGCCAAAAGTGTTTCATGTTCTTCAAATGCTTTTATTACCCAATTAATCATGTCTTGGTAATCGTACCTGAAATGCTGTCGCATCAGCGCTTCATAGTTTTGAAACTCATTGGCAGCAGCCCTCAAATTTTCCATTCTGGCTGTTTCTTCCTCTACTTCTTTGGTTTTGGGATCGCCTTTCTTGATGCTTTTTGGCGCATTGTCGCGTTTATAAAAGAAACCTTCTCGTTCTGGCAACAAGGTCAAATATTCATCAATAGCTTTTGAAATATCGTTTGCAGACCAATTTTCGCTCTTCATGGTCGAGAATAGGGCTGTCATTCTATCCAAACTCGAATAAATATCGCCTGTATATTTTTTTAAAAAATGGTCGGGAGGAAAGCTGTCGATCAATTCCGTCATCAATTCGATACGTTCCAAATCTGTAAGCAATTGCAATTCACGAAGCGAGAAATACTCCATGTTTTCTTGGATTACTTTATTACAAAACGAATGAAAAGTATGGATATGTACTTTATAAGCATCTGTGCCAATAAATTGCTCAAGCCTTTGGCGCATGGCTATGGTACCAGCATCAGTGTAGGTAAGGCACAAAATATTGTGTGGTTTGGCATCGGTTTCGAGCAATATTTTGCCAATGCGGAGCGAAAGTATCTGTGTTTTGCCAGTTCCTGGACCAGCAATTACCAACACTGGACCTTCAATGGTGTCGATGGCGGCTTTTTGAGCTGGGTTGCACTTGTCAAATTCGAGTTGCCAGTTTTTGGGTTGCATTTTCTATTCAAATTGAAGTACGCACTTATTGCGAGAAAGAACGTTAGCTATGAAAATCTTCTTCAGACATTTCAAAGGCAGTGAAAAACTGATAAACTTCGTTATGGCGAATATATTCAAAGGTTTTAATTCCAGTTTTGATGTCTGTTTTTATTCTATTGAGAAAAGACTTTCTTTGATCTATGATTGTTTGTGTATTTATACCTACAATATCAATCATTTCATCTGTTTTTGATTTAATATCATTTTCTAAACTGTCAAGAGGGATAAATCTATGTGTTTCAAAATTATATTCTAGATAAAGATTTGGGTTGTATCCGTAAGCATCAGGTTTAAAAAAAGAATGTACAGGTTTATCTCTTTTTCTGCGATTAATATGTTCTACTTCAATAAACAAATTATCGTAGCTCCATCCAGCCAAGGTTTTGAGAGACGGATCAAAATGTTCTACTTCACCAAATATTCCATCTTTAGAGATACCGGTTTTCAGTCTTCCGTTTTCAAAATAAGATGGGATTTCTGCGTATTTATCAAAAATGAGAAATTCTGTGTAAGCACAAACACCTTTTTGATTGTAAAGTAAATTAAAGAAAACTTCTTTATGATACCACTTTCCGCTTTCGTATTTGGGATGAATGCCATTGTTTTTCTGCGAATGTTCTTCTAAATCTTCTTGAAAAGACAAAGCCAAGATTTCAGATTTATCTATTTTCCTCATAATGCCGAATCACCTATTTCCCATTGAAGCTCATTTGCCAACTTCTTGAAATCATTTACATCTTCAATCTCTGCAAGGTCTTCCAATTTTTTTGGTTCGGTGTTTGACGTAGAGAATTCATTTTTCTTCTCTTTTATTCTTTTTTTGATGCGATTGCTCAACACTGCCAATTTCTTTATCTTTTCTTGCCTTTCTTCCCTTCCATCTGCATCAAGGTCAAAGACTTTGGTTAAAATGGTATCCCAACGCATAAACTTGGGGTTGAATTTGTAGTTATTCACATGCCTTTCATTTTCAAAATACGGATCTTGGATTATCCATTCATGGTCATTGTTAAATTTCAATTCTACAATTTCCCAAGGGTCGAAAGAGGAGGCTATTATAGGAGAATGAGTAGCAAAGAAAAACTGGCAATCTTCTCCAAGGCTCACATAAGTATCAATAATATTCCTTTGCAAATCAGGATAAAGCGAACGCTCAGGTTCGTCCATCAAAATGATTGCATTTTTGGGTTTTAGTTCAAACAAAGGAATAAGTGTGTTTATTAATTGTTTTGTGCCTGTACTCCAGAATGTACGAGGAACATCTTTGCCTGAAAGCGTTTGTAGCTCAATGTAGTTTATATGAAGAATAGTGTTAATATCAATTGAAGTCTTAACTTTCAAACCCAATGGCTTCAGTACAACATTCAAACATTTTTGAGCAAGCTCTTCAATTGGATTTGCATTTGATTTCCTCCAAGCATTATTTTCTTGTTCTTGTTCTACAACTTCCTCTGAATTTATTCCAAAGCTACGAATGGTATCCCCCAATTTTTTATCAAGAAGCAAATCTTTTGCTCTGTATTCACTAATTTCTTTTAACACAAATTCCCATGATTTTGAAACATCTTCTAAAGCAAAATCTACGACCTGCTGCGGATTGAGCTTTTGCAAAAAATCTATTTTTTGATTCGTTCTTTCTACCAATGTAGTTTCATCTTTTATTTCATCATTCTCTAGCGGATTATTGTCATAGACTATTTCTGTGGGAAAATTTATAATAAGGGGTGTTATACTTTTTTTAAGAATATCGAATTGGTCAAAAAAAACGCCTGTAACAATGGGGGTGTCATCAAGTTTGTAACTTGAAATACCTAAAGTGTCACGGTTAAGACCTAGAGCATGAAAAAGAGTATATTCCAATTTTCCGAGAACAAAATCGATCTCAACTCTTTCAGTATCCTCAAAAGGCATAAATATATTTTTACCAATTTGTCTATCTAGCGATACAAACCACTTTATCAATCTTAATATAGAAGTTTTTCCAGTGCCACCTTGTCCAATAAAACAGATTTTTTCCAATGGTTGTCCTTCTTTCGCATGTCCTTTTGGATAAGTCAGGTCAATCGTCAAGTCATTAAACTGATTGTACTTAATAAGTCTTAGTTGCTTAATTTTCATGTTTCAGCATCAATTAATTTGCATATTCATTCTTGGCTTTAGCCTCAATTCCACTAAATTGCATAGTAAAATTACAAATATTTGGCCAGCATATTTTGCAAAGATCAAATTACCACAACGTATTTTACTCAATACTTTACATAGTATTTATCAAAATGTTATAGCCTATGTCTACTTATCTCTTTCGATGGTATACTTTATCAAATTTTCGAGTGAAGTTTTGTAGATCGAATCGTCAAAAGTACTTAAAATCCCTAAAGCCTCTTTCAAATAGCCATTCATGGCTACTTCTGCATATTCAATACCTCCAGAGGCTTTCACAAAACCGATCACTTCTTGTACTTTTTGAGGTTTTTCGCTTTCGTTTTTTACAATGTTAACGATGCTACGTTTTTGCCACCAATCTGCTTTATTGAGTGCATAGATCAATGGTAGCGTCATTTTCTTTTCTTTGATATCGATACCCAACGGCTTGCCTATCGATTGATTGCCATAGTCGAAAAGGTCGTCTTTGATCTGAAATGCAATACCTACTTTTTCACCAATCATTCGAACTTTTTCAATGGTTTCGGTGGCATCTGGTATTACAGAACTTGCTCCAGTAGCACAACAAGAAGCAATAAGTGAGGCTGTTTTTTGGCGGATAATTTGATAATAATCGCTTTCCTTTATGTCTAATTGGCGAGCTTTTTCAATTTGTAGCAGTTCGCCCTCACTCATTTCTCGCACAGCTGTAGACACCAATTTTAGCAAATCAAAGTCATTGTTATCAATGCTAAGCAGCAAGCCACGCGAGAGGAGATAATCACCTACCAGCACCGCAATTTTATTTTTCCAAAGCGCATTAACAGAAAAAAAGCCGCGTCTATAGTTTGCTTCGTCTACCACATCATCATGCACCAAAGTGGCCGTGTGCAGCAGCTCTATCAAAGCCGCACCCCTATAAGTACGTTCATTCACCACACCATTGCCGCACAATTTGGCAAATAAAAACACAAACATGGGTCGTAGCTGTTTGCCTTTGCGTTTTACAATATAAGTGGTGATTTTATCGAGCAGAAATACATTGCTTTTCATGTAGGTTTTGAATTTTTCTTCAAAAACCTCCATTTCTGCATGGATTGGGGCTTGTATTTCCTTGAGGGTGAGTACCATTACTTGCAAAGTTAGTAGAGATTAACTATTTATCTCAAATCAGATAACAGAATTAAATTTTACTTGGTTTGGTTCAAAAAAAACAACTTGCCGAAAATACCCTCCTAAAGTTTTAAACTTTCTGGAAGTTAGAAATATTGCAGATTTAATTAACTTTGGTTGTTGCGTAGCAAATTACAACAATGAGTATTTACTAATCCCACCCCTATGATCAAAGCCATCGCCAACTTTGAAGAATACCAAGCCGAATACACCAAAAGCATAGCCACACCTGACGTTTTCTGGGCTGAAAAAGCAGAAACATTTCACTGGCACAAGAAATGGGACACAGTTTTAGAGGGAAATTTTACTGATGTCGATGTAAAATGGTTCAACGGAGGCAAACTCAATATCACCGAAAACTGTCTCGATCGGCACTTGGCAGATCGAGCCGACCAAATAGCCATTATATTTGAACCAAACGACCCGAACGAAACATCCAAGACCTATACCTATCAAGAATTACACAAAGAAGTTTGCCAATTTGCCAACGTACTCATTGCCAATGGCGTAAAAAAAGGCGATAGGGTGTGTATTTATATGCCCATGATACCCAAAGCTACATTTGCTATGTTGGCTTGTGCTCGAATTGGAGCCATTCACTCTGTTATCTTTGGTGGCTTTTCTGCCCAATCACTTGCAGATCGCATCAACGATGCCCAAGCAAAAGTTTTAATTACAGCCGATGGTTCGTATCGCGGTGCTAAAACTGTAGCCCTCAAAGCCATTGTTGATGAAGCCTTAAAAACTACTCCCACCATCGAAACTTGCATTGTTCACAACCGAACCAATGAAAATGTAGCAATGCTGGTAGGCAGGGACAAATGGTGGAACGATGAAATGGCAAAAGTAAGTTCTGAAAACACCCCTGCGGAGGTAGATTCTGAACATCCACTTTTTATTTTATACACCTCTGGTTCTACAGGCAAGCCCAAAGGTGTTGTGCATGCCACGGCTGGCTATATGGTGTTTGCAGAATATACTTTTAAAAATGTTTTTCAATATCAAGATGGGCAAATATTTTGGTGCACTGCCGATGTAGGTTGGATTACAGGTCATACTTACGTCACCTACGGCCCCCTATTGGCTGGTGCCACAGTATTAATGTTTGAAGGCGTACCAACATTTCCAGATGCAGGCAGATTTTGGTCTATCATCCAAAAACACAAAGTAAATATATTCTATACTGCTCCTACAGCCATACGCTCGCTTATGGCCTTTGGCGAAGAATGGCCTGCCAAGTACAATTTATCAAGTTTAAAGGTACTAGGCTCAGTTGGAGAACCCATCAATGAAGAAGCATGGCATTGGTTTCACACTAAAATTGGAGGTGGAAATTGCCCAATATGCGATACCTATTGGCAAACCGAAACTGGCGGACATTTGATAACTCCCATAGCCAATATCACGCCCGAAAAACCTTCTTTTGCAACCCTTCCCTTGCCTGGCATACAGCCCGTTTTAGTCGATGGTGCTGGTAATGAAATATTTAGCAACGGTGTTGAAGGTAATCTTTGCGTCCGCTTTCCTTGGCCTAGTGTTATTCGCACCACGTATGGCGATCATGAAAGATGTAAGAATACATATTTTACTCCTTACAAAGGTTTTTATTTCACGGGCGATAGTGCCAAACGTGATGAGCAAGGCTACTATCGTATTATTGGCAGAGTAGATGATGTAATGAATGTATCTGGACATAGATTGGGTACGGGCGAGGTTGAAAGTGCCATTGATGAGCATCATTTTGTAGTAGAATCTGCTGTTGTCGGCTATCCTCACGAAATAAAAGGCCAAGGAATTTATGCTTATGTCATCTGCACCCATATTTTAGAAGATGAATCGACAGTAAAGAAAGAAATCAACGAAATAGTGACTAAAATAATAGGTGCTATCGCCAAACCCGATCAAATATTGTTTGTAAAAGGCCTGCCTAAGACACGCTCTGGTAAAATAATGCGAAGAATACTAAGAAAAATTGCCGAAGGCGATACTTCCAATTTAGGTGATACTTCCACACTTATTGATCCGACAGTAGTAGATGACATAAAAGAAGCTGCTGCCAAATTAGTTTAGTTTAACTATGCTAAAAATACTACTGTTCTTGCCTATACATAATGTACGCTTGATAGAATTAATTTCTAAACTACCCGTTCGTAAAAAATCACTACCCATTTTATTTACAGAATTTAATATTCCATTTTCAATTTCTTATATAATAATCATTATTTTAATCAAACTATAATCCAAATTTCTATGTCTAAAAAAGTATTGGTTTTAACTGGCGGTGGCGATTGCCCCGGCCTCAACGCAGTTATCAGAGGTATTTGCAAACGTGCCCAACAAGAAGGCGGTTGGGAAGTAATAGGAAGTTTAGAAGCCTATAATGGCGTTTTAAACGACCCTATGGAGCTTGTACCTCTCGAAGGAGCTCGCATTGCAGGTATACACGTAAAAGGGGGTACCATTATTGGTACTACTAATAAAGGTGGACCTTTTGCATGGCCTACACATCATGCAGATGGTAGCATAACTGCAAAAGATAGGTCTGATGAAATGCTTGCTATACTCCAAAACTTAGGTATAGATGCCGTAATTAGTATTGGTGGCGATGGTTCGCAACGTATTTCCCAACGTCTTTATGAAAAAGGCTTAAAAGTAATAGGTGTTCCCAAAACAATCGATAACGATCTTTCCGCTACCGATTATACTTTTGGCTTCCAAACAGCCGTACAGATAGCCACCGATGCTTTTGATAAGCTAGTAACAACTGCCGAAAGCCATCACAGAGTTATGATATTAGAATTAATGGGCCGATCTGCTGGCTGGATAGCCTTATACACTGCTATCGCTGGTGGCGCTGAAGTTTGCCTTATTCCCGAGATACCTTACGATATTAATAAGGTACTAGAACGTGTAAATGGCAGGTATAAAAATGGTAAAGGCTTTATAAATATAGTAATAGCCGAAGGTGCAGTTCCCAAAGACGGCACTATTTTTTCTAAAAAGAGCACCGAATCGGGCTACGAGAACGTCAGACTAGGTGGCGTAGCTTATCAACTTTCACAACAGCTCAAAGATGCAGGTTGCAAAGCCGATATTAGAGAGACAGTACTTGGCCATGTTCAACGTGGTGGCTCACCCAATGCTTACGACCGTGTATTAGCTTTACAAATGGGCGTAAAAGCATTTGAAATGGTATTAAATAACGATTTTGGCAAAATGGTGGCCTTTAAAAACAATGATATTACTACCGTTACCCTCTTAGAAGCTATTAGTAGCTACAATTTTGTAAAAACCGACTCTTATATTGTAAAAGCAGCCAGAGGTCTAGGTATTTCTTTTGGTGATTAAAATAATAGGATTACAAATATTAAATACCCGTTTATTAGTTTACCTATATTTATTGTCAATATTCGTAGCTAAACTATCAAAATATCCGACAATTTACCCTATTGTGTACAATGTGCTTAACAATCACTTGTACACGATAGGGTATTTTTTTTATATGTTTTACAAAATAATTTTTATATTGAATATCTATTTTATTATGTAGAAATAATTTTCTTAAAATTTATCTATATTTTTTGTATTTTAATAAAATACAAACTTATCAATATATATAACTATTTTCTTAGTGCATCCAATGGACTTAATAATAGTCACAATTTTACATTTACATGACGTGATTGTTTTAAAAAATAAAAAATATCTTTGCTGAATAGTAAAATAATTTTGTCAAATAATATAAATATTTTATTAACTAATAAAATTGTTTTCTTAGAGGGTAAAATTGTTTTGCTACTAGGAAAAATGATTATGTCGAATGGTATAATTGTTTTGTTTGATGGTAAAATAATTTTTTTATGATTGAATAATGTTTTAGTACTGGGTATACTTGTTTTACTTCGATACCAATTCTATTTTTTGTGTTAATCTAATTTTAACTCTTTAGTGCCTAAATCAACAGTATTATTATAAATATTTTTTATACGTTTGATTTTTATAATATGATTAATGAGATTATCATACAATAGTATTACTCTACTACTACTTTATTTACCTGTACTATCTTAGAAATAAAAGGAATATTATCGATGTAATATTTATATTTTACAATGATTACCATATAAAATATCACCAGTGAAGGTAGGAAGGGAACAATACTTAGGGTAAAAAGTTTAAACAGCCTGCAAAGTTTCTAAGGCTCTTCTAGCAGCATCTTGCTCGGCTTTTTTCTTGCTACTACCTCTGCCTTGCGACACTGATTCGCCTTCAATTGATATTTGAGCTACAAATTCTTTGTAGTGCTTGTGGTCTTGCTCTTCCACAATCTCATATTTTACATGTTTGCCTCTACTTTGCCCCCACATAATGAGTTTACTCTTGTAGTTTACGTCATTACTTACAATTTCATCGATATCGATATTGTTCTCAAGGAGTTTTTCAAGTACAAATTGCCTGCAAAACTTAAAACCACGGTCTAAATAAACCGCACCCACCAATGCCTCCATGGCATCGCCATACATTGATTTGTGACTAAAACTACTTTTACTTTTACTGTTGAATTCTATAAATTTACTGAGGCCAATTCTTTTGGCCAATATGCCCAATGCTTCACCATTTACAATGCGTGAACGAATATCGGTCAGAAAACCTTCATCTTTGAAAGGATATTTTTTAAAAAGGTATTCGGCTACTATCGCCCCAAGTATTGCATCGCCAAGATACTCAAGTCGCTCGTTGCTATGGGTAATGTAATCTTTTTTTTCCTTATTAATGGAAGAGTGCTTAAGGGCAAGGAAATAAATGGAGAGGTTTTGCGGTTCTTCGCCCGTTATTTGTTTGATAAAGGCCTTGAGCTCCTTTTCCTTTTTGTCTTTTTTTAAAAATACATCAAGAAAAGGGCTGAAAAAGTTAGCCAAAATGGAAATAGTTATTTATATTTTTCTCAATGCGATGGTAGCATTGTGGCCACCGAAACCAAAAGTATTACTTACCACCACGTCAATTTTACGTTTTTGAGGTGCATTGAAAGTCAAGTTGAGCTTGCTATCAATTTCAGGATCGTCTGTTACATGGTTTATTGTGGGCGGCACTACCTGGTTTACGATCGACAGCACCGAAGCCACGCATTCAATAGCACCAGCGGCTCCCAAAAGGTGCCCTGTCATCGATTTTGTAGAGCTGATATTCAATTTATAAGCACTTTCGCCAAACACCTTTAAAATGGCCTTCAACTCAGCATTGTCGCCCAATGGAGTAGATGTGCCATGTGTGTTGATATAATCCACTTCTTCAGGTCTTAAATTAGCGTCTGACATTACTTCTTTCATGGCATTAATTACTCCTAGGCCTTCAGGATGTGGGGCAGTCAAATGGTAAGCGTCTCCGCTCATACCTCCACCTATTACTTCACAATAGATTTTCGCCCCACGTGCCTTTGCGTGCTCATATTCTTCTAAGATAACAGCACCTCCTCCCTCGCCCAACACAAAGCCATCGCGGTTCAAATCATAAGGTCGGCAAGCTGTAGCATAATTATCGTTATTTTCAGAAAGAGCTTTGCAAGCATTGAAACCTCCAACGCCAGCCTCTGTAATCGCAGATTCAGCACCACCAGTTACAATTGCATTTGCTTTACCCAAGCGAATCAAATTAAAAGCATCAATAATTGCGTGATTGCCAGTAGCACAAGCAGAAACTACTGAATAATTTGGCCCCATAAAGCCGTGTTTGATAGATATATGACCAGGAGCAATATCTATTATCATCTTCGGGATAAAAAATGGATTGAATCTAGGTGTTCCGTCACCTTTGTTGTAGCCCGTTATTTCGTCTTGGAATATTTTAATACCTCCAATACCCGAGCCAAAAATGACCCCAATTCGCTCCTTGTTTAAGGAAGCATCGGCAAGTAATCCAGAGTCTTGAATAGCTTGATCGGCAGCTACAAGAGAAAAATGAGAGAAAGGATCCATTTTGCGTGCATCCTTTCTGTCTATAAAATTATCAATATCAAATCCCTTTACCTCGCAGGCAAATCTTGTTTTGTGTTTCGATGCATCAAATCGAGTAATTGGCCCCGCACCACTCACACCTTTCATCAAACCTTCCCAATATTCAGATACAGTATTTCCAATGGGGGTAAGTGCACCTAAGCCTGTTACAACAACTCTTTTTAATTGCATGAATCCAAAAATTTTAATTAGAAAAAAATGAAAACTATTTCACGTTTTTCTCTAGGTAAACAATAGCTTGACCAACTGTAGCAATTTGTTCGGCTTGGTCGTCTGGGATGGAGATATTAAATTCTTTTTCAAATTCCATGATAAGTTCTACTGTATCAAGTGAATCGGCACCTAAATCATTCGTGAAACTTGCTTCTTCGGTAACTTCAGATTTTTCAACACCTAATTTTTCTACAATAATGTTTTTTACTTTTTCTGCGATTTCAGACATGACGTGTGAGAGGTTTTAATTTTGAAGTTGCAAAGAAATATATTAAACCTTAATAAGTCAAACATTTTTTAGGCTAAAGTTGAATCTATGCCAAATCTTGTAATCAAAATCGGTGTTAATCTGCTAAAAATAAGGGTATTAATTGGATTATTACAATAATGATATTGTTGAAATGATTCTATATTTGTGAAGTTCATTTCAACTCCACCATTTTTGTGAAGGCACAAAAGCTTATATTCGATTACGACTACGACTTTGTGTTGGTGGGCTTGGTGTCGTCTGTAAAAGAATTTAAGCTGGCATGGTATATCAATCAGTTTTTAGGAATAGATTTGGCCAAATGCAAGGAATTAGAATACGATTTTTTAAAAGATTGTAAAATTTCTATTTCAAACTTTATTTTTGAAACCGAATACAGTAGCTTTAGGCTTTTAAAAAACCGTTCGGTGGCATTTATCAATACGACAAAGCCATATTTACTGCCTGAACTGAAGAACTATGATTATTTCGCACTGTTGAATGGTTCATTTGCCGATTATTATATCGATAACATAAAAAAGCTCAATGAAATACCAATAGTAGAATTGGTAAGGTTACTAGAAGTTCAAAAAATTAAAGACAAAGAAAATTTATTAATTAACTAACGACCAACTTATGCAAGTACCATTAAAGCGTACCAAAATTATTGCTACTGTAGGGCCAGCATGCAACACCGAAGAAAAACTTTTAGAATTGATTTATGCAGGAGCTGATGTTTTTAGGCTCAATTTTTCTCACGGAAATCAAGAAGGACATCTGCAAGTAATAAACCACATTAGAAATATAAGGTCGAAATACGGCTTAACGATTGCGATGCTGCAAGATTTGCAAGGCCCAAAAATTCGTACTGGTGAAGTAGAAAATAATGGTGTTGAATTAATAAATGGCCAAAAGCTGATATTAACAACTGAGAAAGTAATAGGAAACGCACAAAAGATTTACACCTCCTACTTGGCAATGCCACAAGATGTAAATGTTGGAGATAAAATTTTGATTGATGATGGAAATTTGGAGTTGAAGGTGCTAAGCTCTGATCGCGTGAAAGAGATAGTGACTGAAGTGGTTTATGGAGGGATAATAAAATCGAAGAAAGGGATTAATTTGCCAAATACAAAGGTTTCTGAACCTTCTCTTACAGAAAAAGACAAAGAAGATTTGATTTTTGGTTTGGAGCAAGGCGTAGATTGGATAGCTCTTTCGTTTGTGCGCAATGCCAAAGACATTGATGATATAAAAGCCATTATCCAATCAAAAGGAAAAGACACCAAAGTGATTGCCAAGATTGAAAAGCCCGAAGCTTTGTTAGAAATCGATGAAATCATTGCTAAGTCTGATGCTTTGATGGTGGCAAGAGGAGATTTAGGGGTAGAAATACCAATGGAAGATGTGCCTTTGGCTCAAAAAATGATGATTAGAAAGTGTAACGAAGTTGGAAAGCCCGTAATTGTGGCTACTCAAATGATGGAGAGCATGATTAAAAATCCTCGCCCTACACGTGCTGAAACTGGCGATGTGGCCAATGCGGTACTTGATGGTGCAGATGCGGTGATGCTTTCTGCGGAAACAGCTTCTGGAAGTTTTCCAATTGAAGCGGTTAAAGCCATGGTTTCTATTATTCAAGCCATGGAAAGTGGTGCTCCCGTTTTTCACAAAGACCCACAGTTAAATCCTGAAAGCAAAAACTTTTTGAGGGAGCGTTTGATTGCAGGTACGTGTAGAATTGCCAAAGATATTAAGGCAAAAGCCATTGTAAATATTTCAAAAACGGGCTTTGTATGCAATATGATTGCCAAACACAGACCAGAAGCTCAAATATTTACGTTTACAGACAATAAGGAATTGGTAAGTGTATTTAATCTTTCCTGGGGTGTGAAACCATTTTACCTTGACATGAAATACAAATCGACTGACGAATTAATTGAAGCAGTAAATGGCATTTTGAGAGATAGCGGCCATGTTAAAATAGGTGATTTGGTGGTGAATACTGGAAGTATGCCTATAGATGGTAAATTCAGAACCAATATGCTGAAAATGAGTATTATCAAATAGAATGAAGCCCCCCGGCTTCCTGAAAGTTTTAAACTTTCAGGAAGTTTTTGAAGAAAAATCCTTCTGCAACAGCTGTGGAAGGTTTTTTTGTTAGTAAGGTTTTCTGTCCACACCCACAACTTTGGACTTAAAAGAAATGTCTTGTTGTGCTGGTTATCGCTCGAAGATACAAGTCGAATTATTAAACTGGCCTGAGAGGATCAAACCACTCTTGATGCACACCAAATGCAGTTTGGGCTTTCGGAAAAAGAAGTAAAGCAAGTGATGCGAAGAAATATGAAAGAGTCTTCATGGCTTATGTTTCGAGAACGAGTAAGTGGGCGCAAAACAAAACACGCCAAGATTCAAGACACAGAATACCGTTTCAAATGCACCATGCAAAAAAGTATTTCCTTTAATAAAACGGCTAAGAGATCGGGCTCTATTTGATTAAGGCAAATATTCGATTTTTACATTCATATTTGCAGATAATCCTCCCAAGGTACTGTAGGCTAATCTCGAAAGTTTTATGATCGTATTTTTATCATAATTGTCTGGTAATTTGCCAATTACCCTCCCGTAAACACTTGCTGCTGTAGCATCGTTTGTGATTTTTAATACCGTACCTGTAGCCAAAGTTCGGTGCAACACATAGTAATAATTTTCACCATCTTTGGTGTCAAATACTTCAGCTTTACCTTTTTCAGTTATCTTGTCGTAGCCTGTATTGGATCGGATTGTCTTTCTGGTGGCTTCAATGTTTACCTCAATGGCTGTTTGCTTCACTACTTCCGCATTCATATTCACTATTATTTTTGAGCCTACCTTCAGGTCGCTGTCTATCAAGTTGTTCCAACGTCTAAGATCATCAACAGTTGCTTTGTACATTCTTGCCACGGTATACAATGTTTGCTTTCTCTCTACTACATGATAAGTAGCTCCTGGCACTTCAGCCAATGTTGGTGTGGCATTATTTTTTGGAATTCGGGCTGTCTCATAAGGCACAAATATTTTTTGCCCTACTTTGAGGGCTGCGTTTTCTATTTCTGGATTGATGGCTACGATTGATTTTGGTGAAATATTGTACTTGCGAGCAATGGAATACATGGTTTCTTTTGAGCCAACTTCGTATAAGATAACTGTCTGTCCGTTTTTCTTTAAAGTAGAAATCGAATCTGCTTCGATGGCAAAAGCTGGCAAATAAATAATAGCTAAAATACTGATAATGAATATTTTAAAGGTCATATATGCTGAGTTCGGTTTTATGTTTAACAAAAATAAGTTGGTTGTTTAATACCAAAAATGTTTGCGTGCCAATGCCATCTAAATTTTGGTCAAGAATCAAATCAAGTAATAAAAATGCATCTTTATCCAGCAAAATTAGTCGATTTTGGAGTTTGTCGCCTTCTTTTATGTAAAATGAAATAATTATGAAATCATTGTACTCCAAATACTCAACCGCATTTACGACCACAAATTCTAATTTCTTTTGCAAAAATATGACCAATCTGGAAAACGCCTCATCTTGCGCATCATACATTATTGGATAAAAAACGCTTGCGTTTGGCTCAATACTATTATTTAGAATTCCTTCAAATTCGCTCAATGTGTGGCCAGTTTTTAGATCAAGAGTCAAGAAAAGATGGCTAAAGTCTTGGTTTTTCTTTTGAGCAATTAGCTGATTTTTGTCAATGCTGTGAAATATAATATCGCTTCTCTCCCACAATATTTTCTGCGATTCGATTTGTAAACAACTGATTGCCAAATGATTGGCGTATTGAATATGATTATAGCCATGAAAATAAATATGTCCACATTTTACAGCTTCAATACCGATCCACCAAGTTTCTTTCAATGAAAAATTTTGCCAAAGTACAGCTTTTTTTCTTAGATTGATTGCTGCAAAAGTTACAATTCTGTGTTCATAATTTCGAATCTCTATTACCAAGCACTGCGTTTCAAAATCGGGAATTATTCGCCAGATGTGCCCATTAAAAATGGCAGAAAATGCAGGCAGTTTTTCCATTATTGTAGCGTGGCTAGCATTGAAAAGGCATCTTTTTTGCCCCAAATAAATATTTTCTCTGATTTTACACCATACTTATGTAGATTTTTACCTTTAAAAACTAGCAGATAGGCCAACTTAGATCGAAAAAAAATAGTATTATTCGATCCAAAAGCTTTTATCGAATCTGTCTTACCCAATTTATTTTGATAAATAAACAAAGAGTCGATGTTGGTTTTAGATTTGAGCGTTTTAAAATATTTCCAAGCAATACCGTTATCATTTTTACTTTTTTGGGTTTGATAAATACCTACAAGTGAGGGTTTGAAAATATTTATTCCATAAAAAAGGGTCAATTCTTGGCCCCAGTCCACTTTTTCAATGGTAGTTGTATCTAGTTTGTCGTTGAAATTGGTGCATTTACGTACCTTAGGTTGAGTCGCATTCAACTTGGCTGGTATCGAAAGCAACAATTTCTCCAAAAAAGTTGAACTCATTTCGACTTTACTATTTGTGCTGTCTTTGCACGAAAAAAACAGGGTCATTATTAGAAAGAAACTAACTTTAGAAGCCATAATAGTTTAGTCTAATTCATCTAAAAGATAGAGAATCTGATCTGCACTTATCTCATTTCCTTTCAAAATGAGCTTGGCATCTTTATAAAACTCGATTCTACTTTGGTGAATTTCTTTCACAAACTGAGCTAATTCAATTTTATTTTTTCCGGCAATCATCGGGCGTTGTTCACGTTGTGGCTGATGCCAAAGTCTCTCTGTAAGGGTTTCAAGTGGCACATCTAAAAAAATGGTAACACCTGAAACATTCATTACAGTCATATTTTCGTGAAAACAAGCTGCACCACCACCAGTAGCCACGACTGCATCTTTGTACAGACAAACTTCACGCAAATACTTTGCTTCGATTTCTCTAAAATATGTTTCGCCTTTGGTAGAAAAAATTTCTGAAACTGACTTCAACTCCTTTCTAACAATGTATTCATCTAAGTCAATAAAAGGGATTTTGAGCAATTCAGCAAGTTTTTTTCCTAAAGTTGTTTTTCCGCTTCCAATCAGTCCTATTAAGAAAATCCGCATATTTGAAATTTGTGGCTTGGTTTGGTGAAAATACAATCGAAGCTTTTGACAAGCCTTTTGCATATAGAATCGGTAAAGTTAACAAATTGATAGTCAAACTTGTACTTAGTTTTCAAAGTTCCACTATGGTGATCGAAACCGAATAGGGACGATCATTCTTTGCCTTACAAACAAAGATTTTTGTCTGGCTGGTATCCATTTTGGAGAAAGTTTCATCACTCTCAATACTTCATTATTGCAGCTTTCCTCTATTCCCTTGTATATTTTCAGCTCATCAATCGTGCCATCATTGTTTACAATCATGTGGACATATACAATGCCATCTATCTTATTCTTTTTTGCATAGTCTGGATACTTAATATTTTCACCAATAAACTTACCAAACGAAATAGGCCCTCCCGGAAATTCAGCAGGAATTTCTACTTTCATAAAAATTTCTTCAGAATATAATTGAGTGCCGGATGTATCGCTGGAAACAGATTTGAGAGTTTCAGTTGCTTCGCCTTTGCCATTTTCTTCTGATTTCACCTCGTTTTCATCTTTACCTTTTTCATTTTTATTATCTTCTGGCTTTTCAATTGGTTTTTTCTCAAGCTCATCTTCCTTTACTACAAGCGGAGCATCTTCTTTTTTGAGTGATTTTTCTTTCTTTGAGGCTTTTTTTTGTTCGATTCTGGGAATTTTAACAACCTCTAATGAGAAATCGGTAGTTTTATAGTCAATCATTTTATAGTATTCCAATTCTTCTGGTTTATTTTTCAGTAGAAAAAACACCAGAACAGCCAACAAAGCAAATGTGATATTTGAAATAATGAGCCCAATAATCAAATTTCTGGAATAGCCTTTCCGCAGCATATAAGCACCAAAAGCCTTATTTCTGTTTAAGAAAATAACGTTGGAAAGATAATAATCGCTATTAGAATTGAATATGCTCAAATGGAGGAAATGCGTGCATGTATTAAACGAAATACAAAACTAAAAATTATTCGAGAGTTTGGTGTTTTTTAGTTTTTGGAGATTTAGATCAATTTGGCGTGTGTAGTGACCCAGCGAGTCGGCAATTCGCCTTTTGTGGCTATTTCATAATCGGAATAACTACATGGAATCACAGAAACACGTGCATATTTTGATTTTTCAATTGGAAATGGCACTTCCATCCACCATTTTTCTGTGAGTTTGTGTTTATAAAAAACAATTCGATTTGGATTGTTTTTCATGGTGACAATATATTTGGCATATTCCTCTCCTTGAAAATCGAAATCGGGCTTTCGATTGTAATAGCCTTCTACAAAATACCAAACCATGGTGGCAATTACAGAAGCTGTTGAGCCTTTAAAATCATCTTTTGGATGATACTCATAAATACCAAAAGAGCTTAATTTATTGTTATTTCCTGCATACCAAGCTATTTGGCAAGCTTCCTCACCTGTAAAACCAAAAGGTGTTGCATTTGGATTGCCCGGTGCGTCACTTATTCGTATTGAGGTAATGTCGATACTCATCATATCTGCCTGACGAATTACGGGCTCTATTTCATCAATTTTATCTTTTACTTGCCCTATTCTATAATTTTCAAAATATAGTCTTTCGAGAATATTAAGCGTTTCTGGATCATTCAAGAAAGTCTGATAGCCCAAATTAGCAAAATTGAATAGATAATTAGGCTCATGCATCATAATCCTATGGGTATGATGGCGATTGTACCCGAGCGTATTTTCACTTTCCAAATCAAGAACTGCATCAACATTTACGACAGAAATGAGCTTTTCAAACTGCTCATAAGCTAAATATTGACCATAATCCATATCATGGGTACTACCTAAGAGTATAGGAACAACGTTGTACTGCAACAAAACTTCACATACTTCCTTGATTCTCAAGTAACTATCATCGAGCTTAACGCCATTTCTGATATTACCCAAATCTACGATGCGATAGCTCCCCAGTCCTTTTTTGAGGCGGTATAATTTTTTCCTGATTTCGTCAGGCGCTTGCTCTATTCCTTGTGTATAAATATTGCCTCTGTCTTCAGTGAGTCCGATGATAGCTATGTCAGCATTTTTCCAATCAGGAAATTTTTCTGCATGAACTTTGATATGTGAGTAAAATGAATGATGGTCTTGAATGGTTTCGTAAACAGACTCATCAACGATATCGAAGAAAATTTTAAGCTCCACAAGCAGTAATATTTTAAATTATCAGTTCAAAGATAAAAGAACTGACTAATAAACAGTTGGAAGTTATAAAAAAATGTAAGTGGGTATAGTTGCGCAAAGGCTATTTTACAACTTTTTGGTTTGTAACGTAGATTACTCGAGCCATAAAAAATAACACAACGGCACAGACTACAAATAACGTGATATTAGGAATTATCATGATTGATCTTTCATTAAATTGTATATACTTAAAAGCAGAAAAGTCCCCAAGCCATGAATGTGATTACAAAAATACCAATAATTATCAATAGGGCTTGAAAAATATAGTTTTGCTTCAACTCTGGAAGAATATAAACGGAACCAAAACCAGCACAAGCACTTACAAAAAGGAAGGTTGCTATTCCTAGAAGCTGTATTTTAGTATTGAGAATATCTTTTTTTTCATATTCAATTTTGCAATTATCGCGGACTTACTTCCAGCAGCTTCTTAAAAGCCGCATAAGCTTTGCCAGACTCAAGCGATTCTTTAGCCATTAGAATAGCGTTTTCAATCGTTAGTTCAGCCATTACACACTG
Organism: Cytophagales bacterium; assembly: GCA_046152935.1. Taxonomy (GTDB): domain Bacteria; phylum Bacteroidota; class Bacteroidia; order Cytophagales; family UBA9547; genus CAZMFZ01. The sequence goes on along the minus strand of JBJXGB010000274.1, from coordinate 7,215 downwards.
TATAGCCATGCCAGAATTTGCTAAAACCACTTGATTTTGGGCTTCTGTACCCTTATTTTGTAGCACCGCAACTAATATTTCTGCCGCTTCTTCAATACTATTTCCACCTGAAAGTTCTTTTAAAGTTCTGTAGCTAAAGCCTAAATCATTGGGAGTCAATGTTTTTTCTGCTTCCCTGCTTATGATTTTCACATCTGCAGTTAAAGAAATTTCATCAAAACCGTCAAGAGAATGAATAATTTTAAAATTTTTATCTGTTTTTTGATAGATATAGCCATACAAACGCAGTAATTCAAGGCTAAATACACCCACAATTTGGTACTTTGGCATTGTTGGATTAACCATAGGACCCAAAATATTGAAGAAAGTCTTTACACCCAGTTCCTTTCTTATCGGAGCTAGATTCTTTAAAGCTGGATGAAAAAGAGGGGCATGAAGAAAGCAAATATTTGCCAAATTCATCTGCTTTTCAAGATTTGATTGATCGTTGGTAAACTTTAGCCCTAAAAACTCGAGTACATTTGACGACCCACAAAGGGAAGAAACACCATAATTGCCGTGTTTCGCCACTGGAATACCAGCTCCCGCCACAATAAAGGATGAAATAGTGGAAATATTGAACGCATTTTTACCGTCTCCACCTGTTCCGCAGAGGTCGATTGGCTCATATCCCTTCAAATTTACAGGAATGCAAAGTTCGAGCAAAGCCTCTCGAAAACCTTCTAATTCCTCAACGGTAACGCTTCGCATCAAAAAAGAAGTGATGAACGATGCAATTTGACTGTTGTTGCAATTACGGAAATTAGCTATGTCAATTAGCGTATCTTTCGCCTGTTTTTTGGTTAGTTTTTTACCTTCAAAAAGGTGGTTTAGTATTTCTTTCATCCAATTTTAAAAGTGCATTTCAAGCATTTGTTGATTTGCTTAACTTTTCTTTCCTTATTATCGGTAACAATTAAATAAATGCACTCGGAACCAGCAATTACTAATAAAACAGCATAAAAAATTATTCAACTATCTCTCATTTGATCTTCTTAAATCAAGAATTTGCGGATTTGCTCAATTTATTCTTCTTCTTCTCAGAAAAAATCAAGTAGAAATAATATGTACTGGATATAATAGCCAGAACACAATACAAGATTACCAAGTTATCGCCCATGTTATTTTATATATTCTTTTTGAAATTAAAACTTCCTAGAAGAGCTAGGGATAAAGTTAAAATTGATCCACCAATAATTAAAATGATACCTTTTCCGTCTTTTAATTCTAATACACTACCAATTACCAAACCCGTAAAAGCTAGTTTAGACAAGTCGAAAAAGTATTTGCCTACTTCCTCATTCCGCTTGTGTTCTGGATTATCCACTTGCAAATTTATCTAATGTTTCAACCAATTCAAAAGCAATTGTTCGCCAAACTCCGTCATTACAGATTCCGGATGAAATTGTACGCCCCTGATATCATATTTTTTATGCCTCAAACCTTGCACAATACCCCGATCATCCACAGCTATTATTTCTAAGTCTTGTGGGAGATTTTTAACAGCCCAAGAGTGGTATCTGCCTGATTTAAAAGTACTTGGAAGTCCTTCGAATATATAATCTTCGATTACGACTTTGGTATCCAAGGCTTTGCCATGAATTACTTGTTGAATATTGTACAACTCTGCACCAAAACATTCGCCCAATGCCTGATGGCCTAAGCACACACCCAAAATTGATTTTGAACTGCCGTAGGTTTTAATCAAATCCATCAAAATACCCGCTTCTACTGGAATTCCTGGTCCAGGCGAAAGAATAATTTTATCATATTTTGCTACTTCAGCAACAGTAATTTTATCATTTCTGATAATATCTAAGTCTTTGTAACCCAGTTTTCTGACGATATGAACAAGATTGTATGTAAAGGAATCGTAATTGTCTAAAATAAGTATTTTCATAATGCCCCCAAACCCAAAGTAGGGAAGTTAAAATGTAACGGAATAATTTGATTAAATGGCGGCAATGATTGTCTCGCCACCTTTGGTTTTTTGGTTCAACGTCACCTCAACTTTTGCCGAAGTAGGCAGGAAAATATCTACCCTTGAACCAAATTTAATGAAGCCAAACTCCTCGCACTGTTCTATTTGGTCGCCTTCTTTCAAGTACCATCGTATGCGTTTTGCCAAAGCACCAGCAATTTGGCGAAAAAGAATAGGGATGCCATTTCCATTTTCGACCACAATGGTTGTTCGTTCATTGTCTGTACTGGCTTTGGGATGCCAAGCCACTAAAAACAGGCCAGGGTGGTACCTGAAATATTTTACGTAGCCGGCAACAGGGTTTCTATTCACGTGTACATTAAAAGGCGACATAAATATAGAAATTTGGATACGTTCATCTTTAAAATATTCAGTTTCAATGGTTCTTTCGATCACAACTACTTTGCCATCGGCAGGTGCAATCACTTTATTATCCCTAATTCTAATATTTGGTTTGGGGTTTCTAAAGAATTGGAGAAAAACAATAAGAAAAAAAGAACAAAATGCCGAGGCAACATATAGAACCCAATTTGAAACTTCGAGTAGCAAACAAGCAGAGATAATAACTGCACTTATTGCTGCAGTTGCGAGTATTAAGGAATGGCCTTCTTTGTGGAAATACATCAGAATATAAAATTTGGAATGCAAGTTAGTATTTTAATGGAAAATAGGTAAATCTTTAACTTGTAATCACCGCGATAAACGATTACTTCTGAAACTAAAAATAGGCCTCCAAAACTTGAATAGAGCAAAATAGATTCGTTTTTAATAGATTATCGCCTAAAGAATACCTTAATGGTATGAAAATATCTTTATCTTGAGCGTTTCAGTTCACTTTCGTTTCTACAATCCTTCAATATTATTTTTTGCAATAATTATCTTTTACACATTAATATTGTGGAAAAAATTTTGACATAATGAGCCAACTGCTTCCGCCATTTTCTTGTACTTTTTCGCCAAATATGCCCGAACTTATGTACGAGCTGGGGATAAACTTCGTCATAAGCACTTACCAAGCAGGTAAGGTCGTAATTTTAAGTGCTCCAGATAAAGAAAAATTGATACAATTGCCGCGAGATTTCAAACAGGCAATGGGCATTGCTATTGAGGGCAACAGAATGGCTATTGCTACAAATGATGAAGTAATTGTTTTGGGGCATAATCCGCAATTGGGGCCATCTTATCCTTCAAAACCAGACACCTACGATACACTTTATGTGCCAAGAGCTACTTTTTATACCGGCAGTATAGATATGCACGATATGCACTTTGTAGGCAATAATTTATTGGGCGTAAACACACGATTTTCTTGTTTGACTTTGGTCGATTTCAATCAAAGTTTTACCCCTATTTGGAGACCACATTTTATTTCAGAATTAGCTCCCGAAGATCGTTGTCACCTCAATGGATTGGCTGTGGTAGATGGCAAACCAAAATATGTGACTGCCCTTGGCAAAGCCGATACTTTTGAAGGCTGGCGACCAACCAAAGCAAGTGGTGGAATATTGATGGATGTAGAAAAAAATGAAATAATGGTCGAAGGCTTGCCTATGCCACATTCGCCTAGAGTGTACGACAACCAATTGTATGTACTTCTTTCAGCCAGTGGCGAATTGGCAAAAGTAGATTTGGCTACCAATAAATTTGAAGTGCTTTGCGAATTTGATGGTTTTTGTCGTGGATTTGTAAAATATGGCGATTTTCTTTTTGTAGGTATGTCTAAAATACGACAAAATAGTTCTGCATTCAAAGATTTGCCAATTTCAAAGAAATCAACTTTTTCGGGAATAGTAGCTGTGCACATGCCTACCATGACCAAAGTAGCCCACATAAAATACGAAAATTCAGTAGAAGAAATATACGATGTACAAGTGATTCCTGGCTTCCGCAGACCAGGTTTGCTCAACACTTCAAATGAAGCATTCAAACAAGCCATCGTAACGCCAACAGACACCTATTGGACAAAACCTAATGATAATGAGGCTGTTACGCAGCAATAGCGTATGAATGTAGATGAAATATATCAAAAAGCTACTCAACTAATTGAGGCAAAAAAACTTGAAGAAGCAGAGGGTGTTTTAAACCAAATATTGCAGTTAGAAAAGCAGCATTTTGGGGCTTTGTATTCGCTTTTGCAACTCAATTACAAAAAAAAAGACTACAAAACAGCCTTTGATATTTCGGCATTTGCTTTACAGCATTATCCACAAAGCGATGCTTTGCTGTACATGCACGGTTTGTTACATTCAAAAGCCAACCAATGGACTGAGGCTCAAGTACTTTGGCGGAAATGTATTGATGTAAATCCGCAACATGAACGAGCTTTATTTCAATTGGGAAGGTTTCATAAGTTGAAAGAAGAATTTGCCATCGCTGAAGCTTATTTTCGCAAAGCTTTAGTACTGGCACCCGATGAGTTTTCTACTTTAAATAATCTAGCCAATACCATTCAAAGTTTAGGGCAAAACGAAGAGGCAAAAGTGTTGCTTCTCAAAGCAACAACATCAAACCCTGAAAATGCAACCTTACATTATAATTTAGCGAATATTTATTTGAAATTAGAACATAATGAAGAAGCCTATATTTCTGTAAATAAATCGCTTGAAATTGAACCCAATTATGCGGATGCTCATGTGTTGTTTGGGCAATTGTGTTGGAATAAAATTCAAATCTCAAAGGCAAAAACTGCTTTTAGTAAAGCATTGGAAATCAGCCCAAACCATGCGGAGGCTGCCTACAAATTGGCATCATTGCTAAGGGCAAACGGAGAGGTAGACAAGGCATTGCTCCTACTTCAAAAAATTGTTGCGCATTCTCCCAAAGATGCCAAGTCTATAGCGCAAATTGGCTCCATTCTTCAGCACAAAGGAGGCATCAATGAATCTGTTGATTTTTTTAGAAAAGCGGTAGAAATTGAACCCAAAAACGCTGAATTTCAATTCAATCTGGCTCAAATTCTTGATATTAAAAAAGACTTTGCACCAGCATTGAAGCACTATGATTTAAGTGCTTCTCTATTGCCAAGCGAGCTTCACGTTTCGTTCTTTCATAGGCAATTACTGCGATTGAAAATGTGCGATTGGGCCCATTATGAATCCACAGTATCTGAAATGATACGGAGAGTGGACGAATATAGTAGCGATGATTCCGACAAATTTGCTTTACCAAGTCTTACGCTCAATTATTTCCCCATTCCCCAAGAATATCACCTAAAAATTGCGCAAAAAAATGCTCGGCTTATTTCCAAAGGTGTTGAACCTTGGATAAATGATTTCGAAGCGTACAAAAAAGAAAGTCAATTTTCAAAAAACTCAAATAAAATAAGAATTGGCTATGTTTCTCCCGATTTTAGAGACCATGCGGTAGGTTTGATCTTAAAAGATTTTTTTGGGTTGCACAACAAAGAAGCTTTTGAAATTTATGCCTACGCACTAACTGCATCTGGCGATGAATATTACGAAAATTACAGATCGACAGCTTCCGTTTTTAGAGATATTTCTGGCTTTTCAATTCTGGAAAGTGCCAAACAAATTTACGTAGATGAAATTGATATTTTAGTAGATTTGGCGGGCAATACCACCTTCTCAAAACCTGGTATTTTTGCCTTAAAACCATGCCATATTCAGTTGCACTACATGGGATATTTAGATACTTTAGGTGCTGATTTTTTGCCATATATCATTGCTGATGAGGTGGTTATCAACGATGAAATGAAACCATTTTATTCTGAAAAAATCATCAATTTACTACATTATTGTTTTCTTTCTGATTTGCCAAAATCAACTAAAATAGTAACTAGAAAGGATTGCAATCTCCCTGAAAACAAATTTGTATTTGCTTGCTTCAACTATACCCAAAAATTTAGCCCAGATTGGTTTGAAACTTGCATGGAAATTCTAAAAAAATGCCCTGATAGTGTGTTTTGGATTTTTAACAACGACAGTGAAATTGTAGAACAAAACCTTCAAAAAGAAGCTGAAAGGCACGGTTTGGAAAGTGCTAGACTTATTTTTGCCTCCTCCGTTCCTTTTGATGAACATATTGCCAGATGCAGTTCGGCCGATTTGTTTCTGGACACTTTCAATTATGGTGCTGGGCTCACAGCTTGGGCTGCGTTGAGTGGTGGCCTGCCAGTACTTTCATTCAAAGGCAGTACTTTTTTGAGCCGCATGACATCTAGTATATTACAATCGCTCGATTTACTAGAGTTTATTTGTGACAATAAAACAGAATATATCAATAAAGCCATGGATTTTTACAGCAAAGGCTCAGAAAAATTAAAAGATAATTTAGTAGATAAAATTACAAAAGTGGCAGGACAAAATGCCACCTTGCTGGCCGAGCTAGAAAACAAATACAGACTGTTGAAAGCCAAATAATTGGTAATACATTTATTTTTTTTCAATAAAATAATTGGCTCTGATATTGGCAAAATCGCAATGTCAAGCAAGTGTTGTAGATGAAATCTTTTTTTGTAAATATTTTTTTGTAAATATTTTTTTTGGTCGTATTTTTTTTAATTTGCATTGTTAAAATTAATTCACAAATCAAATTCAAACATGAACTCAAATATTCTCGCCCATTACACCAAAAACTGGAAGGCCTCTACCCTCAAAGCCTTGGCTGTTCCTGCTGCTTTGGCAGGTGCATTTACCAATGCCGATGCCCAAAACCTAGATTTTTCACATTTTAAAGTAAACGAGGCCAAAAACCCATTTACCAAAATTGCCAACAGCATTGGCCAAAGCTTCTTTCAGTTTAGCTATGCAGATGTAGATGGCGATGGCAATAAAGATTTGATTACTGGTGGAAGCTACGTAGGTAAAATCACCTTCCTCAAAAATATAGGAACAAATGCTAACCCTTTGTTTAGCAAAATAACAGGAGCTGCCAATCCATTCGACCAAATAGACATCTCAAATGAAGGGTATGGAATTAAAACGATATTAGCTGATTTTGATGGCGATGGCAAACTTGAAGGTATAGCTGTAAGAGTGACTGACGATGAAAAACCTGTGTTTCTTAAAAATACAGGCTCCAACGCTAGTCCATCTTTTGTAGAAATGGCTGGCACTGCCAGTCCATTTGATAGTTTTGAAAATAGCAATAACTACATGGGCATAGCCGTAGCCGATATAGATGCCGATGGCAAGCTTGATGTATTGGCTACCATTAATCAATACAGAAATAACACA
>JBJXGB010000039.1:0-6970 GCA_046152935.1 Cytophagales bacterium | reverse complement strand
GGTTTTTTCTCCTGCAACTCAATCTGCTAGTTTGCACCCATTACAAAATGAATCGGGAAATGAAGGTGAGTACTTCTTGTGTTTAATCAATAACCTGCTCCACTTACATTAATAGTCTTATATTCGTGATAATAATCGCAAAAAACACAGTCAGATTATAAGCACAAATAAGTGAAGAAACTTCTCATTATTTCACCACATTTTCCACCTACAAATGCAGCAGATATGCATAGGGTGAGGCAAAGTCTTTGGTATTTCGAAACTCTAGGCTGGATGCCAACTGTTATATGTGTAAACGAGAAATACGTAGAAACCAGCCAAGATCCTTTGCTATGTCATACAATTCCTAGCAATCTACTTGTTTTCAAGACTAGAGCCTTCTCTACCAATTGGACTAAAAAAATAGCATTGGGTTCATTAGCGCTTCGCTCACTTTTCTTCTTTTTTTTTAAAGGCAATAAACTCCTTCATTCGCAAAAGTTTGATTTAGTATTTTTCTCAACAACTCAATTTCCTGTGCTAATATTGGGAAGGTATTGGCATTGGCGATTTGGTGTGCCGTACATTATCGATATGCAAGACCCCTGGCATTCCGATTTTTATCAGAACAAACCCAAATCAGAGCAGCCGTCTAAATATTGGTTTTCTTACCGACTCAATAAATTTTTAGAGCCCATTGCCATGAAATCTGTTTCGGGTATCATTTCTGTTTCGCAAGGCTATTGCGATATTTTGCAAAGTAGATATGCAAACATCAATCCTCAAAATTGCACTGTCATCCCTTTTGGGGCTTTTGAAAAAGATTTTGAAATTGCAGCAGGGCTGGAATACAAAGCAAAAACCAACATACAAAAATCAAAAATTAATATATTGTATATCGGCCGTGGTGGGGCAGACATGGCGACTTCCTTACAAATTATCTTTAAAGCATTCAAAATAGGCCTTGAAAAAAATAATTTACTTTTTTCCGGTGTGCACATTACTTTTTGTGGCACTTCTTATGCAAAAGCTGGGTCTGGCACAAAAACAATAGCTCCTTTAGCAGAAAAACTGGGTTTATCAGCGTTTGTAACTGAAACTACCAATCGCATTCCTTATTTTGAATCGTTGCAAAAACTCATGGAGGCAGATATTTTGATTATTCCTGGTTCTTCCGATCCAAATTACACAGCATCCAAAATCTACCCATATATTTTGGCTAAAAAGCCGATTTTGGCAATTTTTTCTAAAACGAGTAGTGTAATAGAAGTATTAAAATGCACCCATGCTGGAGAGTTTATTACTTTTGATATTGATAATATTGATGTTGAAGATTCCGCAAAAAATCTTTTAACTAAATGGGAAGCCATGTTAATAAAATTGCCTTACACGCCAGATACAAACTGGGAAGCATTTAGACCTTTTACTGCGTTGGAGATGACGAAGAAACAAGTTGCATTTTTTGATGAAATTCTAAAAAAGAACTGACATAGTTGGAATCCTTAAATTCCCATATCACCACGCCAATTCAAAGTTCAACTAATTCTACAATTTTTCCTCTAGCAGAAGTTCCCATCCTACACGATTGAGCAAAAATTAACAATCTATGCTCGAATATTAATCACATAACATATTGAATTACAATTACTTAAAGCCTCAATACATACCCCATTCCCACAACCGTATGTATCAGCTTTGGTGAAAACTTTTTATCGACTTTGTTTCTAAGATAGTTCACATACACATCTATAATATTGGTATTGGTGTCGAAATTAATATCCCAAACCTTCTCTGAAATCTCTACTCTCGACACTATTTTTCCTTGATTTCGCATCAAATATTCGAGCAACGAAAATTCTTTTGAGGTAAGCTCGATCAATTCGCCAGCCCGAGTTACGGTTTTTGTGTGTGCATTTAGCTCTAAATCTGCTGTTTTTAGAGAGTCGTTGTACGGATTGTAATTGAGCTGCTGCCGCTTGGTAAGTGCCGATATGCGAAGTATAAGTTCTTGAAATTCAAATGGTTTCACCAAATAATCATCTGCACCCGAGTTGAAACCTTCGGTTTTGTCATCAATACTGTCAAGTGCAGTGAGTAGCAAAATAGGAATTTTGGGCTCATATCCTTTAAATAATTTGCATAGTTCAAAGCCATTTATATGTGGAATATTGACATCGACAATCGCAATATCGTATGTATTTCTCTCAAAAAGAGATTTGCCTATTTTACCATCAAATGCCACATCTACCTCAAAAGTCTGGCTTCTGAGTCCTTTTTTAATAAATGAGGCCAGCTCAGGCTCGTCTTCGATCAATAATACTTTCATTAATTAACTAAAGAATAATTAAATTGAAATTAATGCTTACCAAAAACATACTACCCATTCAAAACTTTAACCATTCGGGCTTCGCAAATAGCAGTAATAAAGACAGCGAAAGTGCGATAGCAAATAAATATTCTAAAAAAGACAGTCTTTTGGTATTTACGACATCATTTTGCTTTAAAAACATGAAATAGGGCAGTTTCAAATAATAAAAAAGCCCGATAACGGTATTTATCAACCCAAAAAGAAATAAATACAAAAAGAGCTGCTCTTGCTCTAAAGTATAGCTATCCCAAACCGAGCTAAAAATGTAAAACTTAGCAAAAAAACCAGTTGTAGGCGGCAGTCCTGCAAGACCCACCATCGAAATTATCACTAAGATGCCTACCAAAGGATGCGAAAATCCGAGCCCTTTAAATGATTCAAATTGCTCATCTTCAGTGAGTTTCACTGCTTTTTCAACGATAAAGAAAGAAGCAAAACTGATAAATAAATATACAGCCAAATAATACAAAACTGATTCATCTGTTTGCTTTTCAAAGCTTGTCAGAGGCAAAAGTATAAATCCTGTATGGGCAATGGCCGAATACGCCAGCATTCGCTTTACATTTTTTTGGCTAATAGCCATCAAATTTCCAACCCCAATAGTTGCCGCGGCACAAAATCCGATCAAACATTCAGGATTAAACCACTCGACATAACTTTTGAAATTGAACTGCCATATTACAGGCATAAAATTGAGTAAAAAGCCAAAACCCGCTATTTTTGAACAAGTTGTAAAAAAAACTAAAGTCGAAATGGGCGTGCTTTCATATACATCTGCTGCCCAAAAATGAAATGGAAAAGCTGTTATCTTGAATAAAATACCCGTCATTACCATTATTAAGGCAATTGTGACGGGTAATGGATCGATATTTGCCAATTTATTGTAAAAATCGACCGACATAAAATTTGTTGTTCCAGTAAAACCGAAAAGCAACGAAACGCCATATAGCATAATGGCAGATGAAAACATACCGTATAGCAAATATTTTAGTGATGCCTCCGCATTTCTCTTGTGGTTTGGCAGAGCCACCAAGATATAAGACGAAAGTGAAATAATTTCCAAAGCTAAAAAAGCTACTAAAAAATTAGATGCCATCACCATCAACCCAGATCCAAAAATAATAGCCGTTACCAAGCCATAAAATTCCGTTGGCTTCTCTTTGTAGTTTGATAACTGTCTAAAAATGAGTGTAAAAATACCACATACTGTAAACAATACTTTAAGGTAAATACTGCGTTTGCAAAATAGCAATGCGCCCGAAAAAAGGTTTATTTCTATACCCAAACGATATTGTATCCACAGATAATAAGTAGTAAAACCCATTCCAATCAAAAATACTAAAGGAACGATAAAATGGGCTTGTTTCCTAAATACAATTCCGAACAAAACGAGCGATACAAAAAGCAAAAACAGTGTAATTTCTGGCAAAAAGTAGGCCATCGAAAACTTCACATCTGCGATATATTCTAAAGGTTGCATATTCAAAATGCTTTGATAGTATTAGCTTGACAAAGAACCAAAAAAAAAATTGATAATGCCATGTGAACATTCTGCAAACTTTATGTTCTTTGCATACTAAATAAATGAAAATATGAATTTCCCAGCCGAATTAAAATATTCCAAAGACCACGAGTGGATAATGGTAGATGGTAACACCGCCACGATTGGCATCACTGCATTTGCCCAAGGCGAATTGGGCGACATCGTGTTTGTCGATATCAACACCGTTGGTAAATCTGTAAAGCAATTTGAAATATTTGGCAGCGTAGAGGCTGTGAAAACGGTCTCCGACTTATTTTTGCCCGTTTCTGGTAAAATATTGGAGGTAAACGCCAACTTAAATGCTAATCCAGAATTGGTAAATAACCAACCATATACCGAAGGCTGGATCGTAAAAATCGAATTGGAAAATGCATCTGATCTAGAAAAATTGATGTCGGCAGCCGAATACCAAAAAATGGTAGGGCAATAATTTTATTAAGGTTTACGATTAAGAAACTGTTAGATTAATGGAGTAGCCAAGTTGGCTACTCCATTATGGTATCAAACTCCTGAAATGAATAAACCAACCATTTGCAAAAATATTCATGCAAATAAGTAGTGTTTTCTTCTTAAATTTGCATTCTATTTAATTAAGACGATCATGTTAATTACCACATTCACTCTAACATTGGCATTTCTTGGCGGCCTAGGCGCCACAGAAGCAGTATTGATATTTTTGGCTATTGTATTTCTATTTGGGGCAAAGAAAATTCCTGAGTTGGCACGCGGTTTTGGCAAAGGAATTCGTGAATTCAAAGATGCCACCAAAGAAATAAAAGACAATATTGAGACCAGCGTAAACAATCCTGACGAAAATACCAAAACGGTAAAATCTGCCTAAATCTTGAAAAATTATACATCTCTGCTTGAAATCAAAGCAGTTATAGCTTCGGGTAATGTGAACTGTGAAAAATTGGTTCATCATTACTTAGAAAACATTAAAAAAAACGCCCATCTCAATGCTTTTTTGGAAGTTTATGAAGATGAAGCCACAGCAAAAGCCAAAGAAGTTGATACAAAGATCGCATCAGGAAAAGCTGGCAAATTAGCCGGAATGGTAGTGTCGCTCAAGGATGTATTGAGCCATGAAAACCACGGGTTGCAAGCCTCTTCTAAAATTCTCGATAAATTTGTAGCCCAATATAATGCGACTGTTGTTGAGCGTTTGCTGGCCGAAGATGCCATCATTATAGGCAGAAATAATTGCGATGAATTTGCGATGGGTTCGTCAAATGAAAACTCAGCATTTGGTGTTGTAAAAAATGCCATTGGTGAAAACCGAGTGCCAGGTGGCTCTTCTGGTGGTTCAGCAGTAGCTGTTCAGGCAAATATGTGTTTGGTCTCTCTAGGCTCAGATACGGGTGGTTCTGTTCGCCAACCAGCCTCTTTCTGTGGCATAATCGGCTTAAAACCAACCTATTCACGCATTTCTCGTTGGGGTTTGATTGCTTATGCTTCATCTTTTGATTGTATAGGCATATTTGGAAATTCAATCTCAGATGTAGCTCTTACGCTGGAAGTAATTGCTGGAAATGATGATAAAGACAGCACCGTTTCTCAAAAACCGGTACCAAATTATTCCCAAAATCTGAAGTCAGATAAAAAATATAAGATTGCCTATTTGAAAGATGGTATTAAAAGTGAAGGTGTCGAGAGTGATGTAAAAAATACAACCATTGCCCAAATTGAAAAATTAAAGGCACAAGGGCATACCTTAACTGAGGTAGAATTACCACTTTTAGAATATGCCTTGCCTATTTATTATATTTTGACCACTGCAGAGGCAAGCTCAAATTTATCTCGCTTTGATGGCGTTAGATATGGCCATAGAAGTCTTGAAACCACAGATTTGATGTCGATGTACAAAAAATCAAGGGCGGAAGGCTTTGGTAAAGAAGTAAAAAAACGGATAATGTTGGGCACATTTGTGTTAAGCGCTAGCTACTTCGATGCTTATTTTACCAAAGCACAAAAAGTAAGAAGACTTATCAAAAATAGTTTTGATGAAATTTTTGAGGAATATGATTTTTTAATAATGCCTGCCAGCCCAATGACAGCTTGGGAGGTAGGGACTTTTTCGGATGATCCCCTAGCCATGTATTTAGCCGATATTTTTACCGTTACGGCCAATATTGTGGGTATTCCAGGTATTTCAATCCCTGTTGGCGAAGATAATAAAGGCCTTCCTATCGGGCTGCAAATCTTGGCTGGTGATTTTAAAGAACAAGAACTATTAACATTTTCCAGTCAGATTTTAAATTAATTCGTATCTTGGGCTTGAAATAGTTCAATATTGGAGACAAAGATCATAAACATAAAGAATCTTATATTTATTTGCACAACCTTACTTGTGTTGAGTCCAAGCCTTGTGCGGGGGCAAGACGAAGAAGGTAGCATTGAAATTTCTGAAACGGCAGCAGTAATAATGGACAATGTAGTGCCTGAAACTGCCCCCATGTTTTTTGATGAGCCTGTGCCAATGCCCGACAGAGACAGCATCAAAATTAGGCTGAAAAAGCTATCTCAATCCACCCAAATTCCACTCACTTATAACAATACGGTCTATTCTTTCATCAGCTATTTTGCAGTAAGAAATAGAGAATATTCTAAAATGGTGCTTCGCAGAACGGAGGCTTTTTTCCCCACTTTTGAAAGAATATTGAAAGAAAACGGAATGCCGGATGAATTGAAGTATTTGTCGATTGTAGAGTCGGGTTTGAATCCAAGAGCTCGTTCAAGAGCGGGAGCAGTGGGCTTGTGGCAATTTGTACCAGCCACAGGCGAATCGATGAATTTAAAAATTGATTGGTATTTGGATGAAAGGCAAGATCCTGAGAAATCTACACAGGCAGCTTGTAAATATTTGAAATACCTTTATAATCGTTTTGGACAATGGGAATTGGCGTTAGCAGCTTACAACTGTGGTCCAACTGCTACTGCTCGTGCTGTAAAAGCTTGCAGAAATAAGCGAGATTTCTGGGAAGTTTATTACCATTTGCCAAGAGAAACTCGCAGCTATGTGCCTCAGTTTATTGCTGTTACCTATTTAATGAGCCATAGCAAAGACCACAATTTATTTG
>JBJXGB010000271.1:0-20074 GCA_046152935.1 Cytophagales bacterium | reverse complement strand
TCACCAAAGAAGTGAATATTTAACTGGTTTACAAACAGGCTAAGACTGACAAAATACATACGAGAAATAAAAACTTATGAATATCTAATACTTTTACACCAATCAATTGGAGATAAATCAACTAATGAAAACCATTTGCAAGTTTGTTTAAGACTTTCATTAACTAATGACGATGATTATAGACTGTAAATGCTAAAGCATTAGTTAATGAAACGTGTTTTTAATATTGATTTATAAAAGCATTAGTTAATGAAACGTATTTTCATTAATGATTTATAAAAGCATTAGTTAATGAAATAGGCTTTTGTGCACGTTTATGAATTACATTAATAAATGAAAGCCATTTTGCGTTGTGAAATAATAAATATGTATTAATGAAACAGTATTCATAGCAAGAAATAGAAAATTTGGTTTAATGAAAATGATAAACGTGCTTGTTTGGTAATTTCATTAATAAAGATTAGCTGTTATAGATTTGAAAGCAATAAATTTTTATTGTAATACAATACATAATAGTATAAATGATGCCACCAACTGAAAATAGCACTAAAAATCCAAAAAGATAAGTGGTAACATAACATTTGACGATGGCAAATGCGAAATAAAAAACGAATAGAACAGTACCGAAGATATTCGATTTGTGTAATTTAGCGTCTCACTAAAATACCACCAAATGAAAAAAGTTAGCATCGTACTTTATTTGATTGCATTTGTATTTCTCATCAACAGTTGTCGAAAAGCAGATACAATTCTGCCTCTGACAAGCAATGTCGACCAATATATTACCGTAGATATTGATGGCACTTCGATTACATATAATAATGATTTGAGCAAAGTCACAACCCCTAAAGTTTTGAATGTATTTTCTAAAAGCCAGAAAACGATAAGCATGGGACTGTACGCACCAGTCGATTTGACCTCAGGTTCTACCACTTTAGGCGCATTTACTATCACTTTAGTCAATATTGATTTGGATAATATTTCCCTTCCCTTTTCTAGTTATGCTGGCGAAGATTTTACAGCCGCTTATCCTGCCGTATCTTACATCGATAAAGACGGAAAGCTATTTACTGGGCAAGCTAAATCAACCGATAATTTACCTTACTTAACAGTTCGAATTTCGAGTAAAACCAATGATGTGTTGGAAGGCACAGTGTTTGGGATTATGTACGATAGCCAGACAACAAATACAAAAAAGGTAATCAGAGAAGGCAAATTCAGAATACAGCTCACTCGATAGCAGCTTGTGGTGGTTGAGATTGAGCGTTTCGGATTTCACTCAATAAACTCAATGGCTAATTGCAAATGATAAAACAGCTTTTGCCCCGACTTTTAAGTGTTTTCACCTGCAAGCCTAACTTGGCTTGTTGGTGGAAAATACCAAAAAGCCAAGGAGAGCCAAATATTCCACAACTATTTTTCAGTATTATGCCTTTATTCAATGAATAGAGTCTTGTAAAGTATTTGTATAGTTGGTGGGGAAATTGATGATAAATGTAGCGCCTTCGCCCAACGTGCTTTCTAGTCTTATAGTTCCTTTTAAAAACTCTACTTGAGATTTCACCATATAAAGGCCAATTCCTCGCCCTTCTTTTTCCAAATTAAACCTTTGATACAGGCCAAAAATTTTGTCTCCATATTGAGCTAAGTCAAAACCTACACCATTATCTGTTAAAACAAACGTAATACCGGTTTCAGTTTTTAATGTTTTGATCTTAATTATTGGATAGACATCAGGATTTTTATATTTGATCGAATTGCTAATCAAATTGTATAATATGCTTCTTAAATAAAACTTAACTGAAAATATCGAATCACTTTCTTCAAAATCGTATGCTAATTCGACAGAATTTTCTTTCAATGTAGCACTATTCTGAAAGATATATTCTTCTATCATCTCTCTAAAATTAATATACTCGTACTGTGCCGCCTTTCCGTTTTTTATATCCAAAATATCGTTCATATCTCGAACTACAAGATCTAGGTTGAAGGCTGAAGTAGCTAAATGCTGAAGAATTACTTTATTGCTTTCGTGTGTAGTTTCTTCATCTATTATCGAAACTAAACCTAGTATTCGAGCTACGGGAGCTCTCAAATTGTGAGATACAATAAAAGAGTATTGTTCAAAATTTACGATATGAATTCTGAGTTCTTGTATTAGATTTCGTAGTTCTTCCGTCCGTATTTCTACTTTTTCTTCAAGGTTTGAATTGTATAATTGCAGTGTCTCATTTTGCTGCTCCACTTTTATTTTAGTGCTCTCCAGTTCTTGAGTTCTTTCTAGTATTCTACTTTCAAGTACTTTGTTTTGTTCTCTTGTATTTTCTTCAATCTGCTTGCTGAAGAATAAATTTTCTTTTAAAGCATTGTTCTTTTCGAGTTCAAAGCTATGATATCGCTCTGCTAGGGCTATTCCGAGTAGGATTACATCTATCACAGAACCAATTTGAACCAAAGATTCTAATGGAAATGTGGTATTGAAAAGGCCTAAAGTCCGTAAGCTCAAAAGAATGACAGAGCACACAAATACCACCCAAGAAAATACAAAGTATCGTGCATATTTTTGGCCTCTGTGCCAAGCAACTATTCCTGCGATAAGTACCGAACCAGGAGTCAACAAATACAGCAGGGCGACTAGTAACGCAGTAATTCTGTACGGAACGAATAATTGTAAAATTCCGACTAATACAGAGGCTACAAGTATCATCAACAACAAACGATAAAAGAAAAAATTGTATTTTTTAATATCTAGGAATTTGATACAAAAAAGAATGGCAAAAATATTGGTTCCATACATTGAAAATAGAAGCAAGTCATTGGAATGAGGATGCCATTTTAAAGGTAGAATTACCAAATGATGGCCCGTAATAATGAAATGAATGCAGGCTTGAAAAAAGATAAATAGCAGATAATAAAAAAACTGTAAATCTTTCAGGATGATAAATATAGCCAAATTGAAACAAATCATCACCAACAAAGCCCCAAAATAAGCCCCATATATTTTTTCATTCAAAAAGATATTTTGGTCTTTTTGCTTTGAATCAACTATTTTAAGCGGAAGAAACATTGCTCCTTGCGTAACTATTTTGAGAAAAATAGTACGTTGGTTAGAATCGATTGCGAAGGTGAATGTTCGGTCGTCAGCAATATTACCATTAGAATTGGCTAACTCTCCTGTTTTGATTTCTTCCCACTTGCCATTTGCGTGTTTTGCAAAATAAGATATTGAGTCGAGAACAGGATATGTCAATTTCAATTCAAGCGAAGCGCTCTCGATCTGGTTTGAATCTACGTCAATGCGTAGCCAACAAGGGTATTTGCAAAACCCCAAATTCAAAATCGACTTTGGTGGGCTATTCAAGCTCAAATGTTGAATTTGAGCAATATCGAGTTTGAAAGTGGAATCTATAAGATAGCTAACAACAAACTTTGAAGAATTTATAGCTGGCTGGCTAAAGGCCACAAGAAAAGATTGAAAGATAATAAGGATTAGTAATATAATTTTTCTCACAGTATTGGAACGCACAGTCTTTTCAATGCTTTTTTAATTATTTTTAATAAATCGTAAGGTTTTCCAAAGTTAGACAGCTATCTACTTAAAATAATGTTAAATAATTGTAAGTATGTTAATGATCGAGTAAAGCGACTTGATGCTACTATTCTTCCACCTTTGTTTCTCTCTTGCATGGATCAAATGAAAATGTAATGAGATATATACGTAGACAAAAATCTTGTAAGAACGGTAGTCTTAATGCAAAAATGTTGAAATTTTTTCGATTGGCAGCTTAGGATATTATTATTTTCAGTAATTAAAATCCTATTTCCAAAAGCAGTAGCGTTAGGGCTTTGAATTTAGTCCAATCAAATCATACACGCAAACCTCATTCGCCCCACCTGGCTTTCAGTAATATTTGAAAATCGCATTCAGCAATATGGTGCTGACCAATTAAGTAGAGAATATCAAAGAAATCTAATCGAAGGTGCTTTATTGAGCCACGCGACCATTGGCAATTTCGTTTCTGTCTTAGTATTGATGTTTGACCGCAGCAAAATCAACATTCATATTAGTAGCGTTTCGCTCTGCTTTTAAGCAGTTTGCAGTTCCAAACGAAATTACTATGAAGTTCATAAACACCTGTAAGACCTTTAAACCCTATTTTTTGATTCGTTTTTTACTCTTGTTCAAGTTTCAACGCTTCACTCAGACAATTCTACGCTTTGCTCTCTACACTTCAAATATGTCATCTGCGTTTTTTAGTTTTGGTTATTACACAAAAATGATTGAAAAAATATATTTAACAACAAAGGATTTATTGCCTCATTAGACAATACATCATTCTTGATCAATGTGCAACAAATGGGATTTGTTGGTGCAGACGACCTGAAAAAATACTGGACTAAAATTAGAGATGTAATTTACGAGCAAAGAGTAGTTGAAATGCTGATCGAGCAAACGGATGCTAAACTTTTGCCGTCAGAAACACAAAAATAGTTTGAGGTCGGTCACTTCCCGTTTGTTGCCAAATTGATGAACGGCAGAGCACGAAAGTGGCTCAAGTAGAGGTAAGAGATATCTTTAGTAAAGTGTCTGGCCAAAAAGTAAATGAACTTAGCAAAGAAATGGAGACTGGATTTCGATACCAAATTTTTGGAAGTAAAGATTCTGCAATCCAATGGTTGACAAGGTAAAATCAGTTATAGGTATGTATAAAAAAATTTTGTCTTACTAAAATGTTGAGGCTTCTCATGGTCTTTCTCTGCCTAAACTAAACCTAAATATTTGCTTTGCTGCACCAATATTGAAATTGTATTTGAATGGATTCAGACTTATCTAAAGCTTGGTCTAAAGTAAGAAGTGACATTGTATTACCAACATTCTATTCACCAATCATTACGAAAGCTCCCCAAAAATACGGCTCGGCAAATTCTTTTCTCAATTCCAATTGGGCATTTCTAAAGGCCGATCGTTTGGTGGCATTTGGTTTTAGCATTTCGGTGTAGAAACTGGTCATCAATTTTTGGGTTGCGGCATCATTTACCGTCCAAAGGCTGATAATCAAGGCTTTAGCACCAGCTACATTGAACGCTCGTTGCAAACCATACACACCTTCACCATTTTTAACTTCTCCTAGCCCTGTTTCACAAGCCGAAAGCACCACCAAATCTGTTTTGTCCAGATTCAAATTCATAGCTTCATAAGCAGTAAGAATACCATCTTCTTTGAATTTTGCTATATTCACTTCTACATTTGTCACTTCATTTTTGCGCTTAAGCAATGTGAGAGAAGCACCAGCAAGCATCAACCCCGACTTCAAAAGCGGATTTTCCTCTGCTTTTTCTTCGTCTTTTTTGTCTTTATTTTTGTCGCCAGTTTTATCCTGTTCAAAAAATCCGTGTGTAGCAATGTGCAGTATTTTTGGGTTTTCAACTTTTTTTAGGTTGTCTTCAATGGCATTGTGTTCTAGGTAAACCTCTGTAAGCCAAGCGTTTGAGTTGAGCATACCAGCTATTTTTTCCACTTCAATTTTAGTGCCAGGCAGTGGTGCCAACATACCAGCTCCTGCACGCTCAATAAATGTAGATTGCTCTGGCGACATTCCTTTTACCACCGAGGCTACGTTTTTCGTGTTCATAGCAAAATCTGGGCTCCCCATAAGTGTAATTTTATTTTCGGGATTTGCAGATGCTCCCACAGAAAGCAAATCTTTTGTATTTGTCACTATTCTAAGATCTACTTCATCATATATATAGCTTTTTGTTTGAACATTCTTGAGAGTATTTAGATTTACCAAATTGTAAACTCCATCTGGAGAAAGATATATTTTCTTGGTCGTTGGAATCGATCTTTTGATTTTACTCCAATATTGATTATACGCAAATTCATCTTCTAATTTATTTTTTATTGAATTTCTGTAGTATTTCAGGTACTGTTTTTCCAGTTCTATTCCGTTTTTCAGTACTACCAATTCGGGGCTATTTTTGGTGGCAGATGTGAGTAACAGGGCAGCATAAAATACTGAATCTGAGGTATATATACCAGAAGAATCGAAACGATATTTGGTAAATCGTATCATTTCGATGGCGGCTTCATCTGCTTTCAATTTTTTTTGAATGTCGATCCAAGTAATGCTTTTTGTATCGTTAGTAGCTCTGAATATTTCTGACGAAGCAGTAAGTTCTTTCTCTAAATCATTTACACCATTGCCCAACTGGTCAATATCTAAGCCATTCGTTTTTTGCTCCTCCTTGCTCATGCCCACGGCCTTTGAAAGTAGCTCTTTTTGGCTGGTCCAATTTTTGTATTTTTCTATGAGAATAAAATCGCCACTATTCAAAATACGTTGCTTTACCTTGTTGGTGGAGTTTAGAAGCAAGGCCTTGGTAGCTAATTGATAATCGTACATTTTACCAATAATAGCAGAGTTCTGGGTGCTTCGAAGCAAGGCGTACGAATTGAATTGCTCAAATTTCGGGCTGATAGTTTGATAAAATTTGCCCTTTTCTCGCTCGCTCATAGTCGGAAAAAACTGGTCGATTTGGTATAAATAATTATTCAAAGCTTTGTCCCAATACAAATCGGCTTGCGCGTAGTCTTTGGTGGCGGCATACAATTTTGCCAAATCGTACAGAGTAGTTGTGTAAGAAGGATGGTTTTCGCCCAAAGCTTCTTTTCTGATGGCCAATGCCAAAATAAAACACTTTTCTGCTTCGTTGTACCGTGCCATATTTTCGAGTAGAATGGCATAATTATTAAGCGAAGTGGCATAATTTGGGTGTTTTTCGCCTAGCGCTTGCTTGGTAAAGTCGATATTGATTTTGTATAATTTTTCAGCCTCTTCCTTTTTGCCCAAAGACTCTAATAGCAAGGCAAGATTATTTAAAGTAGTGGCGTAATCTGGGTGGCTCTCCCCATATATTTCTTTAATGATACCAAGAGCCTCGGAATACAGAGGTTCCGCTTGAGCGTATTTTTTTTGCGCTTCGTATATGCCTGCCAAATTATTTAGTGTGGAGGCATATTCGCTATTTTTTGTACCAATGGCGTTTTTTAGTATTGAGAGAGATTGTTTATAAAGTGGCTCCGCCTCAGAAATTCGGCCAGTATATTCGTACAAGCCCGCCAGATTGTTGAGCGAAGCCGCATAATCTGGATGCAATTCACCCAATACTTCTTTTCTTATTTTTTGCGATTTTTTCAACACAGGCTCAGATTGCTCGTATCGCCCCATGCTTTTGTAAAGCAAGCCCAAATTGCTATAAGTTGTTGCCATTTCTGGATGTCGTTCCCCAAGCGTTTGTCGGCTAATTTCAATGGCATTTTTGTAGGCACTTTCAGCCAAATCATACTTGCCGGTCTCATTGTAAAAAATGGCGATATTATTCAATACACTTGCATAATCGGCACTTATTTCGCCAGAAACATCTCTAAATATGTTTTGAGCTTTGAAATACAAGGGTTCAGAGGCAACGTATTTGCCCTGCAATCGCATCACGCCTGCCAGATTTATCAAGGCACCTGCATATTCTAAATTGGCTTCGCCTGATACTTTCTGAAAAATATCGTGTGCTTGTAAGTAATAATTTTCTGCTTTGGGGAAATTTGATATCGACTTGTACATATTGGCCACATTCATAGCCGCTTGCGCATATTCTTTGCTGTTGTCGGTTTTGCTCGCTTTTATTCCCTCCAATATTTCGAGGTACATTTCGAGTGCTTTGTCGTTTCGCTGGATTGTTTTGTACAAATTTGCTAAAGAATTACAGGCTTGTATGTACTCTGGATGGTTGCCACCCACCAATTCTAGCCTCCCTTTTACCAATTTTTTAAAAGTTTCTTCCGCATCAACATACATTCCCAAATTTAGCTGCGTATTTGCCAAACTATTGATAATCATCAAGTTATCTACGCTATTGCCAGAATTTATATCCATTTTTACCTGGTAAGCTCGGTTAAAAATAGGCAGTGCTTCTTTGTATTTTTTTTGATTATAATAAAATACACCAAAATTCATCAAAGAAGATGCCATCTGGTTTTTTTTCGATGGCATTGAAGCATATACATCGATGCTTTCTTTAAAAATAGCTTCCGCTTCTGGCAATTTGCTGGCTCTAGCGTAGCTAACCGCCAATAATCGCAATACTTCCGCATAAGAAGCGGTGTCGGCAGGGTTAGCTTTTGCTGAAATTTTGGCTTTTTCCAACCAAGAGGCAGCTTCTACAAATTTATTTTGCTGAAGGTATACCTTTGCGCTATCAAATTCGATTTTTAAAGTTTGTGAAAAACTTGTAAATGAGATAGTTAAGAGAAGAGTTGTGGCACAAAATAAAGATTTTCCCATAAAATATTATCTAAAAATTTGAACTAAAAATAGTTGATAATTTTGATTTTTCGAAAGATTTATCACATTTGAGCTTCGATAGGTAACCAATGGATGTAGAAAAGAAAAAATTTGAGATAGCATTGGCTTTGCTGCCAGGCGTTAGTAACGTGATGGTAAAACGGCTGGTAGATAAACTTGGTTCTGCAGAAACGGTGTTTCAATTATCTGCAAATCAATGGGTTGAGCAGTTTAATATCAAAAGTAAAATACTTTTCGAAGCATTGCAAAAGCCAAGAGAAACTTACTTGATAGAAGCGCAGCAAGAAATAAATCGAGCCAAAGCATTGAATATTGATTTGGTATTTTACACTGATAGTAATTATCCTGAGCGACTAAAAAACATCCCAGATGCACCTGCTTTGCTGTACTATAAAGGAGTAAGTTCATTAAATTCTCACAAGACAATTGGCATAGTTGGCACAAGGCGAGCAACTGAGTACGGAGCTAAAATAACCCAAGAGCTGCTGGAAGGGTTATTGCCTTATAAGCCATTGATAATGAGTGGATTGGCTTTTGGAATAGACATCATGGCACATAAAATATCTTTAAAAATAGGGTTAGAAACCGTTGGAATAATGGCAAACGGGTTGGAAACTGTATATCCAGCAGCCCATAAAGATACTGCCAAACAAATGTGTGAGCGAGGCGGTTTATTGTCTGAAAATAGATTTGGGAGTATTCCTTTGAAAACCATGTTTCCAGCACGAAACAGAATTATTGCTGGACTTTCTGATGCGATTATTGTAATTGAGGCAGCCGATAAAGGTGGAGCCTTGATTACTGCAAATATGGGAAACGACTATAATAAAGAGGTGTTTGCTGTGCCTGGTGGGCTTAATCAAAAGTATTCTGCAGGTTGCAATGAATTGATCAGAGCCAATAAAGCCCAAATATATACAAGTGTAAATGATGTGATTGAAGCCTTGAACTGGGATCTAAAAAAGAAAAATAAGCTTGTGGAGCCCAAAATAGACAAAAAGGAAATAGATTTATCTGCATTTGGAAATGATGAAAAGCAGACGATCGAAACACTGATAAAAGAAGGTGAATTGGCAATAGATGAGCTGGCTTGGAAAACAGGTATTTCGCATAACTCACTTGCTTCTATATTACTGAGCTTAGAATTTGAAGGCCTTGTGACCGCTCTGCCTGGCAAACGATTTAGATTTTATGGCACTATTTGATAAGATTACATAACCACTTACTTTTCACTCAGCTGCAAAATTCTCTTGAACACTTACTATGAAATATTAGGCGTAGCCAAAGAAGCGAATCAAGCTGAAATTAAATCTGCATTTAAGAAACTTGCCCTCAAATTCCATCCCGACAAAAATCCAAATAATCCCGCTGCTGAAGAAAGATTTAAAAAGATAAATGAGGCCTACCAAACTTTGTCAAACGACAATAAACGCTGGGTTTACGACCAAAAAATTAAACCACAACAAACTCATTATCAAGCACAAAGCCATCAAAATACGCATAAATATTCTACACAAGGCAATGCTACCAGCTATAATAAATACAGCCAAACTGAGCAAAACAGCTCTGCTGGCGATTACTCAAACCAAGGTAAATATTACCAAGAACCAATGCCAAAAAAGAAAGAACGTGCGTCCGATAGCTATGTTTTAGGCATTACCATATTTATTATTATTGCCACGGCAGCACTTCTTTTTGGCTTTATGATGAATGGTATTGCTGCCAAAGACCATTACAAAAAAGCAATATCGTATTACGAAGAACAAGATTTTTACAAGGCACTCTCACAACTCAATTTGGCACTCGATTTCCAAGAAGAGTACAAGGATGCTTGTGTGTTAAAAGGAGATATCTATGTAAAATTAGACAAAATCGAGCAAGCTTTAGTGCAATACAATCGTGCTATTAAATTTTCAAAAGAGACTGACAATGAGCTAGTTGCGAAGCGAAATATGTGTAAAGAAGTTTTGGGTAGATGAAATCTCTGGTATCTTGTAACCTACTATTTTGCCAGAAGATCAGCAATTTGCGTACGTAATGGCCTAAGCTCCAATTCAATGGTTGTCCACACTATTTCATGTTTTATTTGATAATATCCATGAACCAATATATTCCTCATTCCAAATATTTCATTCCAAGAAATAGAATTATTATTATCCTTAAACTCTTTTGTTAGTAAATGGGCAGCTTCCCCTATAATTTCTAAATTTTTAACTACCGCAAACCTTAAAATCTTATCTGAATAATAGGTCTCCAAAAACTTGCCTTGTAAAAATTCAAAAATATTATCAATTGCCTCAATTATATGTAGAAGCCTTTGTTCATCCCTCAATTTTTCTCTCATAAATCAATACTTTATCCTCATTTGCAGTTTTTTCAACATAGTTTCTTAGCTGTCCATTTTCGACCAAGTCAATTTTCTTGCCTGTCAATCTTTGTAGTTCATTTACAATCAAGGAGTACTTAAGCAGGCTCATTTTATAATCAGCCTCGAAATTGACTAAAATATCAATATCGCTTCTTTCATTTTCCTCTTCTCTGGCATAAGAACCAAAAATCCAAGCTCTTTCTATTGGCTGATTTTTGAAGTAATCACAAACTTTTTCTACAATTATCGCATTCATAGAATCATAGCTATAAAACTGTACATACATTAATGCAGTGGAGCAAATTATGACTCAAAGATACAATTTCCACAATTGAAGAGAATCAATTATTTTATACATTTGCTAGCTGAAAAAACGAATTCATTTCTACCTCAAATGAATTTATTAACCAAAAAACATCCCCCTTTGGGGTCGGGGACAATAAAATATGAAGTTGCTTGAAAACAAAGTTGCCTTGATAACGGGTGCATCAAAAGGTATTGGTAATTCGATTGCTCATGTTTTTGCTCAACACGGAGCTCAGGTAGCATTCACTTATTTGTCGAGTGTCGAAAAAGGCGAGGCACTTGAAACCGAATTATCAAAATATGGTACAAAGGCGAAAGGGTACCGATCAGATGCCTCTGGTTTTAAAGCTGCCGAAGAATTGATAAATACAATTGTAGCTGATTTTGGCAAATTAGATATTGTAATCAACAATGCAGGGATCACCAAAGATGGTTTACTGATGAGGATGAGCGAAGAACAATGGGACGAGGTGATAAGGGTAAATTTGAAATCTGTATTTAATGTAACTAAAGCGGCTACAAAAATCATGATGAAGCAAAAATATGGCTCAATCGTGAACATGAGTTCTGTAGTGGGCATAAAAGGAAATGCTGGTCAGGCCAATTACGCAGCTTCAAAAGCTGGTATTATTGGCTTTAGCAAGTCGGTGGCTATCGAATTGGGCTCAAGAAATATACGTTGTAATGTAGTAGCACCAGGCTTTATCGAAACAGAAATGACAGAGATTCTCGATGCAAAAGTAAAAGAAGAATGGGCAAGTGCCATTCCATTGAGGCGTGCAGGCCAAGCCAAAGATGTGGCCGAAGCATGCGTATTTCTAGGTTCCGATTTGAGTAGCTACATCACTGGTCAAGTTTTGCAGGTAGATGGCGGAATGCTTACTTAAATTTACTTTTTCTTGATTTGAAATCCAAAACTACCTTATACCCACCAACATGTGTTGTGGTTTAATGGGATGTTTTGGATTTACATCGAGCGTTTGGTCGAATGGTGGGATCACCAAGTCCATCTGCTTCATCGGAATAGCCCCCAAAAGCGGCTCAGTATCACCTTGCAAAACAATGGCATCAGTAATACACCATCTGTTTTTAAAATGCACCTCGATACCGCCAACTACCTCAAGCTCAATAATATGACCATTGGCTAAAGTAAAAGATTGTATTTCTTGTACAGCAAGCCCCAATTGTGTTTTTATTTCTTCATTGATCGCCAACATTACAGCACCACTATCAACCATCATATTAACAGTAGCTTTTCTAACTTTATTGGGTTTTAGGTAGCCATTTTTGGCTAATATTTTATCTTCGAGATTCACCAACTCGATGTCTGCGTGAACTAGGCCCATGCTTATTTTTTATTCAAAGATACAAAAAAGCAAGCTTGAATTATGAAATTGAAATTTATCTAGCAAATGCAATGAAACAAAAGCAAAAAATCTATAAATTTTGAATTTAGTATACGTTTTTTGAATAGGCTAAAATGTTTTTTAAAGATGAGATGGAGGGATTCAGTTGGCTGTTTTCTATTTGGTATTTAAGCGATTTATTTTCTTCTACCTCTTCGTACAGCCAACTGTTTATAATCTTTTGCGATTTAAAATCTTGCCTTTCTTCGCTAGAAAGCTCGTCATACACATAGCTAATGCCACGCAAACTAAGGGAAATAGTGGGGTTCATCTTCATAATAAGGGGTTAGCATCTTGCGGAGATTGAGCAAAGCATACCTCATTCGACCAAGTGATGTATTGATACCCACACCGGTAAAATTGGCAATTTCTTGAAAACTCATTCCCGCAAAATGTCGCATAAGTAATACTTGTTTTTGTTCTATTGGCAGTTTTTGAATATGTTCTTTCAACAAAGCTTTTGTTTCATTTTGCATAATAGTTCGCTCTATGCCTTCTACACCCAAAGGCAAAGTGTTGAAAATGCTAAAATCATCGTTTTCACGCACCATTTGGTGTTTCTTGAATTTGCGATAATGATCGATAGCCAAATTGTGAGCTATGCGAACCACCCACTGCTGAAATTTTCCATTTTCGTTGTAACGACCATCACGAATGGTGTCTATCACTTTGAAGAACACATCTTGCGTGATGTCGTTGGCTGTATCTTTGTCTTTTACGATATAAAGTACAGTTGTATAAACTTTTGTTTTGTAACGGCTGAGAAGTACTTTGAAAGCTCGGTCATCTCCGGAACGATAGAGTGATACTAATTCAGCATCTCCCATCTTTTTTGTTTCCATCATGTAATACGTAATTTAGATAACGTAGAGCTTCAAATCATATTGTGTGGGCTAGTTAAAAGTACTTTTTTTTGAGATTAATATACAATAATATGTGGAAGTAACCGCTTTTGCAATTTATCCGAGTATTAATTGCCTTTTTTTTATTCAATTTTATCAATGGTGATCGATTTTGCATGGACTGAGCCGACAATCTTGTATTTGATAGTGGCGCCAATATTTTTGGCTGCCAGAATTGCATCTGCTGCTTTTGTCCCTTCAAACAGTTCATTTACAGCAGTTGAAAACAGCAAAAGCCAACGATCAAAATGCTGCGGTTCGAGTTTTTTTAATTCATTTAGATGAATGTGGGGTGTCATTACGCTGCCCACGTACGCATTTGGCGTTGAGAACAAAATAAACTGCCAAAAGCCGACCATGATCGGTAAATGTTTTTCCCAATTTACAGGAGCAACTTCATTAAAAAATGTACCAATTTGTTCATCTCTTACCACTTGTGCATAAAAATGATTGATGAGTTTTTCGATGTCTTCCTTGGTCTCAATGTCTTTTTTCATTTTTTTGTGGGAATACTCTTTACAAATATCAAACACTTTTGGACAAGTTAATGGCTTTGGTAAAAAAATCGAAAACTGAAATATATTATGATGATTGGTGCGGCTTTATTAATCAGGTAAAATCAGTATTTTTGTTAATCTCAAGTAAAATTTGCAAAATGATAACCCAAACTCAAATAGACGAAGTAGTCCGTAGAATTGTAGAAGGCTATCAACCCGAAAAAATTATACTTTTCGGTAGTTATGCCGATGGCACGGCTACAGAAGATAGCGATATTGATTTGTTGATTATTAAAGAAACGGATGAAGATTCACTTTCTAGAAGATTGAAAGTTGGAAAACTTTTAAGGAAACTAACTTTTCCAATAGATACGCTTATTTATAATAGTCAAGAATTTACATTCAATGTTAATGATAAACACAGCTTTATAAGTTCTATTTTACCAAATTCTAAACTGCTTTTCGTTGCCGTATAATGATAGTTCTAATTTAGGTTTGTGGATAGAAAGAGCTGACCAAGACTTGGGAAGTGCTAAAGTATTGTTTTTATACGCTGATTCAAACAAAGATTCGATTGGATATTTATGCCAACAGTCTTCAGAAAAATATTTGAAGGCGTTATTTTAAAACTAGAAATAAAAATACCTAAAACACATGATTTGATTTTATTAGCCAATTTGATTGACGATAAAATCAAAATTGAAGAGCATTTTTTTGACGAAATAGATTGGCTCAAGCAAGTAACGATTGAAGTCAGATATCCAAGAGATAAAATAAATTTCATTCCTTTAGACACCAAACAAGCTATTGAAATTGCAGAAAAGATTCAGAAGTTTGTGCTTGATAATATTAATTAACAGAATCTTTAAAACAGTAATACTATTTTTCTTTGAAAAATCTTAGCCACCTCCACACACTTGTAAAACCCATTGAAATCATCGGAAATACCGATTTGGATATCAATGCAGTTGTTTTTGATTCTAGAAAAGTAAAGCCTGGTTCATTGTTTGTGGCAACCAGAGGCACTGTTTCAGATGGTCACCAGTTTATTGCCAAAGCTATTGAATTAGGAGCAGTGGCTATTTTATGTGAAGAATATCCAGATGATATGTTGCTGACAAAAGCAACATTCATCAAAGTTCAGAATTCAACCATCGCTTTGGGTATCGTTTCTTCCAATTTTTTTGATAATCCATCTCAAAAACTAAAAGTAGTTGCTATTACTGGAACGAATGGAAAAACTACCAATGTGACACTG
Source organism: Cytophagales bacterium (assembly GCA_046152935.1). Classification (GTDB taxonomy): domain Bacteria; phylum Bacteroidota; class Bacteroidia; order Cytophagales; family UBA9547; genus CAZMFZ01. The sequence goes on along the minus strand of JBJXGB010000271.1, from coordinate 4,977 downwards.
CTTTACAATCTTTTCAAAAGATTGGGTCACAAAGTTGGTATGCTTTCTACCGTTCAAAATTACATTGACGAAGAAATAGTTCACGCTACGCACACCACACCCGATGCTGTCCAAATCAATGAACTGATGGCGAAAATGGTGGAAAAAGGATGTACCCATTGTTTTATGGAGGCAAGCAGCCATGCCATCGACCAAAATCGAATGGCGGGATTGAGTTTGACAGGTGCAGCTTTCAGCAACATCACCCACGATCATTTAGATTATCATATCACTTTCGATAATTACATCAAAGCCAAGAAAAAGTTGTTTGATGATTTGCCAGCTTCTGCTTTTGCATTGGTAAATATTGATGATAAGCGAGGAAATGTGATGTTGCAAAATACGGTGGCTTCAAAACACACTTTTGCATTAAAACAACCAGCCGAATTTAAGGCTAAAATTTTGTCAAATACGTTGCAAGGCTTGGAGTTAAGTATTGATAATCAGCAAGTTTGGTTTAAATTGATTGGTGAATTTAATTCTTATAATTTATTGGGTGTTTATGGCATTGCTATATTGTTGGGCGAAGATAAGCAAGAGGTTTTGACTGCACTTTCAGCCACGCAAGGTGCAAAAGGAAGGTTTGAACAAGTGATTTCTACAAAAGGAATTATTGGAATAGTTGATTACGCTCATACGCCCGATGCTCTAGAAAATGTACTGGAAACGATTGCCGATTTGCGAACTAGAAATGAAAAAGTCATCACGATTGTAGGCTGTGGGGGCAATAGAGATGCCACCAAAAGACCAATAATGGCTGATATAGCTTGTAAAAATAGCGATAGAGTAATATTGACTTCCGATAATCCCAGAAATGAAGACCCTGAAGAAATACTGAAACAAATGGAAGCTGGTGTGAAAGGGCAAGATTTCAAAAAATACACCAAAACTGTAGATAGAAGAGAAGCCATTTCCAAAGCAGTGAGTGAATCTGAAGCAGGCGATATAATATTGTTGGCAGGAAAAGGTCATGAAGATTATCAGGAAATTGCAGGTGTAAAACATCATTTTGACGATAGAGAAGAGCTAGAAAAAGCTTTTTCTATTTTTGAAAAATAATTAGGTATTTGTTTTTTATTGGTAGTCATTAAACTAGCCAAATTACTATTTTGGATTTTAAACAAGACACAGATGAAAAAGAAGTTGACATTTGGGACATTAGAAGATCAAAGCAATTCCATGATTTCTGTTCATAAAAGCCTAGACTACACACAAAGATTCAAACTTTGTATTGAATCAACTGAACGAAACCATTGGAGAAATGAGATAGATTGGAGAAATGGAATAAATAAATCTAAGGTTATCCGAGTATTTGTTGCCGAAAATGGTGAATCATTGGAAGACGTCTTTAAAATAGCAGAAAACTAATAGACTAATTTCAGGCGGACACAAAAACCTTGACAATCTTGAAAATTTAAGTAAAATTAATCTGGAAATATGAAGTCATTGAGCGAAATAATGGAAAAACTAAAGGAAATCAAACCTTACTTGGTGGAAAAATATGGTGTGAGCCAGCTGGGTATTTTTGGATCTTATGCTTACGGAATGCCAAATTAGGATAGCGATGTAGATGTGTTGGTTGATTTTAGTAAACCTTTAGGTTGGGATTTTGTAGATTTGTGCGATGATATTGAAAAGGCGATCGGAATAAAAACCGATATTGCAACAAGAGGTGGTCTCGAAAATAAACCTAAGCTATTCGAGTTGATTAAAAAGGACTTGGTTTATGTCTAAAAAACTAAGCATTCTTCCTTTAGAGGATATAGTAGATTCGATTGATGCCATCTTTTCATTTATTGAAGCAATGGAAGAAACTACTTTTTTAGAGGACAGAAAAACCAAAGATGCGGTGGCTAGAAACTTTGAAATAATTGGCGAAGCCACCAATAGAATTCCTGAAAGTCTCAAAATGAAATACAGCCATAGTGAATGGCACAAAGCCGTTGGTTTAAGAAATAGAATAATTCTTGGTTATGATGGCGTAAATTATTCGCAAGTTTGGAATACAATTCATCAATCATTACCAATATACAAAAATCAAATTTTAAGTATTATAAGCGATCCTAACTTTCAGCAATATTACTATTTATAGCCAATTTTTTAGTTCTTAATCTACAAATGCTCTACTACCTTTTTCAATACCTCAACCAACAATTCGATTTGCCAGGTGCAGGAATGTTCAAATACATTTCTTTCCGCATCATGCTTGCCACTTTAATGTCGCTACTAATTTCTATGGTTTTTGGTAAGCGTTTAATAGAAATGCTCAGAAATCTACAAATAGGTGAAACCGTGCGCGACCTTGGTCTTGAAGGCCAAATGCAAAAAAAGGGAACACCAACAATGGGAGGATTGATTATGATTGCTGCCATCGTAATACCCGTTTTACTCTTTGCAGAACTCAACAATATATACATTATCTTGCTCTTAGTGAGCACGTTGTGGATGGGAGCAGTGGGCTTTCTTGACGATTATATCAAAGTATTTTTGAAAAATAAAGAAGGCTTGAAAAGCACCTTCAAAATTGTTGGGCAAGTAATATTGGGCTTAATTGTGGGCTTGACTTTACTTTATCACAAAGATGTATTGATTCGTGATTATCTTACCGCACAAGACTATTGCAACGACCCTATTTCCACTGCTGCTGGTTATATTGATGTAAAATCGCTCCTTACCACGATTCCATTTTTCAAAAACAACGAGCTCGATTATTCAGCTATTTTTAGTTTTATGGGTGATAAAGGATATGTAATTGGCTACATTTTAGTAGTTATTTTTATCATTACAGCTGTTTCAAATGGAGCAAACATCACGGATGGCATTGATGGTCTGGCGGCTGGAAGTTCTGCGATTATCGGTTTAACATTGGCCATTTTTGCTTATCTGTCGGGAAATAAGATTTTTGCTGATTACCTAAATATCATGTACATTCCTTACTCTGGAGAGTTAGCCGTGTTTTTGGCGGCTTTTGTTGGAGCTTGTGTTGGGTTTTTGTGGTACAATAGCTATCCCGCTCAAGTTTTTATGGGCGATACTGGGAGTTTGATGTTGGGTGGAACCATTGCCGTTTTGGCTTTGATTATTCGCAAAGAATTGCTTTTGCCTGTTTTATGTGGCGTGTTTCTGATCGAAAATTTATCGGTGATGCTTCAAGTGGGCTATTTCAAATACCAAAAACGAAAACACGGAATCGAATATGCTCGAGCCAATAGATTATTCAAAATGTCTCCTCTTCATCATCACTATCAAAAAAGTGGTTTTCATGAAGCCAAAATCGTATCTCGTTTTTGGATTGTAGGAATAATGTTGGCAGTATTAACTTTAGCTACGTTGAAAATAAGGTAGATTTTTTAAGATGAATGATCTTAGACTTAAGATGAAAGACAAAAAATGAATTTTTTAGAATTAGCAGAGAAAGTACTTACTGAGGCAAATAAACCTTTATCTGTAAGTGAAATATGGGATTTTGCACTAAAAAAAGGCTTTGATAAACAGTTAAATTCTAATGGAGCTACGCCTAAAGCTACTTTGTCGGCTCGACTTTTCACTAATATTAAGGAGCTGGAAAAAACAATTTTTTCAACTATTGAAAAAACTACTCCTAAAAAGTTTGCACTAAAAAAAATAAAGTACTCAATTGATGCAATAAATGAAACTGAAAATGAGGAAATCCTACTATCAAAACCAACAAAAAAGGTAGGGTATTTGGAAAAAGATTTACATTCACTGCTTACTTTTTTTGCCCACAATTACCTTAAATGTTATACTAAAACAATAAATCATTCTCTTTCAACAAAAAAAGAATTTGGCGAATGGGTGCATCCAGATATGGTGGGTTGTTATTTTCCGGTTAATGAATGGAAACCTGAAGTTTTTCAACTTAGCTCTGTTGTGGGCAATTCTTCTTTAAAATTTTTCTCGTTTGAGATAAAACGAGAGTTGAGTTTTGCCAATCTAAGAGAATCATTTTTTCAAACTGTATCTAATTCTTCATGGGCGAATGAAAGCTACTTGGTAGGTGCAGAAATTTCAGATGATGTTGAATTTCAAAATACTTTAAAACGATTGTCTGTTTCTTTTGGAATTGGTGTTATACAACTAGATACGAAAATTCCAGACGACTCTAAAATATTGTTTTCAGCAAAAAACAGGGAGAATTTAGATTGGGATACAATAAATAGACTTTCAGAAAAGAACACTTCTTTTTTTGAATTCATAAAAACAATAAAAATAGATTTTACTGCTAATAAAATCCACACACAAGAATACGATAAAGTAATAGATTCAGACGAATTGGTTAAAATCTTAAATCAAAAAAAAGACTTAAGATAGAAGATAAATAAGATGAAAGACTATCATGAGACATAATTTCCGACAGCTCAAAATTTGGGAAAAAGTAATGGATTTAGTAATTCTAACTTATGCTATAACTTCAAAATTCCCTTCTGATGAAAGATTTGGATTAATTTCACAAATTAATAGATGTTCAGTCTCAATTCCATCTAATATTGCAGAGGGTACTGGCAAATCAACCGATAAAGATTTCGCCTACTTTTTGAGTCATTCTTTTGGTTCATTATACGAGCTTGAAACTCAAATAATAATTTCATTTAAGTTGAAATACCTTTCTGAAAACTCTTACAATGATGTTATCGAACAAATTTTTATATTGGAAAAGATGATTGTGGGCTTTATAAAAAACCTCAATTCATAAAATTCCATCCCAAAATCCTAAGTCTTGAATCCTACGTCTTAAAATCTTATGTCATCAATTCAAACTAATAAAATCGCCATTATCGGTGCAGGAGAAAGTGGAACTGGAGCAGCCTTATTGGCCAAACACCTTGGTTTTGAGGTATTTGTATCCGATATGGGTAGCATTGCAGAAAAGTACAAAGAAAAACTCCACGCTGCCAATATCGAATTTGAAGAAGGTAC
>JBJXGB010000268.1:0-46084 GCA_046152935.1 Cytophagales bacterium | reverse complement strand
CTATCTTTTAGAAATCTTGACCTCGTATAATTTCAAATCTGATTGTTTTTTTTGCTTCTATGATTCCATTTTCACAGCTGGTAATTTTTTATCTTTTCAAATAATTTAATAAGCAAAATGTAGTTTTCGACTATACAAATAAAAAAGGGCACAAAATAAATATGAGTGGATTTACCTGCGAGTTGTTAAAAGGGTCTTCATCTACCAAAATTACGGAAAAATAGAAGGCAAAAACAGAGGTTTTATTGAAATGTACTATGTAAAATGAAATTGGAACGGGTGAAAACAGATAAAAAACGAAGCAGCGTTTTTGATTGTTCGGACCTTTGACGTAAATTTTAAATAAATTTTTTTTTTTCACTGCTAATGAAAAGGCGTCAGTTCCTGCATCCCAAACGCTGTCATTTGTTGATGGATTTTCTACCAAACTATTTTATTTCATTGATGCCTATTTCGGTGGTTTTAATTCTTAACTCGTCTCCATTTTTCTATACAATCGTTTTTGGCTAAAAATCATAAGAGAAGCAAACAGAAGGCAAAATAAAAAGAGCACTTTCATCAGAATAGAATTCTAATCTATTTTATATCTTATAAACCAACGATCGTTGATATTAACACCAACAAAAAATTTAAGGTAATTTTCTTCAATCAGTCCATTTTGGGTGGTGCCTCTTCTACCCACGGCAACAGCAAGATTTAGCATGCCTATTCCACCTTTTCCCACTGGCAAACCCAAACCCAAACTACCACCAAAATCATTGATTTCCGTGTTTTTTAATGTAAATGGCAAGCTAGCATAGTAGATTCCAGCTCTGTAAACTGCTCGTTTAAAATAACCTCTAATTGCCTGGTAATCAGGTGTAAACTCCGAACCTAAGGCTATTCGATGTCCGCCAGAAGTATACACATTGATCGGATCAAAACTTTTATATTGGCTGTAGTCAGTAAAAGTGTAATCTAGGGCAAAACTCCATCTATTAACCCTATCAAAATTAACACCAAAAGTATAAACAGATGGTAACTTGGCACTTATTTGTTCGGTAGAAATAGTATCTGAATAAATCACAAAACCGCTTAAACCTGCAGATAAATTGTTCGAATTTATGCTATTTATGAGTACCCTTTCGGCCGAAATATTCTGATTGAATGTACCTGTGGCTGCTATGCCAATGGCGTAGTTGGCATTGATTAATTTATTGTAGCCCAAGCCCAATTTAAAATCGATGAAGCGATAAATCTCTTGCGATCGCACTACTGTTTTTGTGGCTGGTGTCTCTCTTGCACCATTATTTATGTATTCACCTAAGCCTTCATTTCGCCTATTTATGGTTCCAAAAACCAACGATGTAGTTAACCCTATTGAAAAACCAGCAGGCAACTTTATTGCATTTGTAAGAAAAACTTGGTTCAACCCGCCATCGATAGTAACAGAATTGCTTATGTATGAGGAATCTGCGGATGTCACCTTTGCTAGAGTTGCAAATTTTGTGTTGGCATTTGAAAAAGGATTAATACCAGCAATGACTGTCCAATTTTTTGCGGAAATAGGAACCAAAAGAGCCAAATAATTAATATTTCCGCTCAAAATGGTCTGTTTGTCTGTGCTAGTAGAAAAATTTGCATTCTGCCCGTAAAATCCACCTTCAAATATCACATTTTGTCGATTGTAGGCTGCCGTTGCAGGATTTTTTAAGTTGATTTGTGACGAATTTATCAAACTAGAGCCACTACCACCCATGCCTTGCAATCGCGCATTGGCTAGATATTCTAAATCGCCATAGCCAAACTGCGCAAATGGAGACTGACTTACACCTTGTGCAAATATAAAATGTGAGGCAAAAAACCACACCAAAACAATACCAAGCCTAATTTGCATTATGTAATAAGATTCTGTTAAGCCCCAACAACACCAGTTCAGGATGCGCAAAGATGGGGTGTTTTATTCTACTTTCAAAAAATGAGTGATCGCCACCGCACAACAACGCATTTATGTTTGCATATCGTGCCTTGTAGTTCATTATTATTGCCTCTACTTCACTTACAATTCCATTTAACACACCAGAAAGAATTGCCTCTTGGGTGTTTTTGCCGACTAAATCAAAACTTTCATCCGTTTTTGAACCTACGAAGGGTAGTTTTGAGGTAAAATGGCTTAGGGCTTTGAATCGCATCTGAATTCCTAGCGAAATGCTGCCTCCCAAATATTTAGCGTTGGAATCGATAAAATCGAACGTGAGACAAGTACCTGCATCGATTACTAGGCAATCTACATTTGGATAGAGGTAATTGGCTCCAATTACTGCTGCAAGCCGATCCATGCCCAAGGTTTCTGGCGAACCGTAGCCATTTTGTACAGGAATCGATGTTTTGAAATCGAGCTTTAAAATCCTGGCTTTATTTTCGATCAAATTTACAATATGTGTAGCTTCTTGGCTTACAGAACACATCATTATCTTAGCATCCAAATCGCTGTTTGCGAGCTTTATCAACTGCATGTGGTCGATACCATAGTACAAATCGAGACATTTTTCTCCGTCAAAAATGGCAGCTTTGGCCTGTGTATTTCCAAAATCTATTGTTAAGTGTCGTGACATTTTATTGGCTAAACCTTTTGGAAAAAAAATTTGAATGATTGTTAACTGATCGGAATCGTTACAACAAATGAAGTTTCGAGATAAGGAATACTTCTTACTTCTACCACGCCACTCAATTTATCAACCAATTTTTTTACAATATACAAGCCCAAACCCGTGCCTTTCGATCGTTCAGAAACACGGAAATAGCGCTCAAATATTTTGTCAAAATACTCATCTGAAATGCCAATGCCATTATCTGTAATACTGATAATGAGACTGTTAGCCTCCAATTGCAAATGTACTTTTATCCACGAAGAATTATTTGATTTGAAAGCAAAAGAATTTTCTATTAAGTTTTGGAGAATGATTTTGAGCATTAATTTATCCGAAAGTATCGTATCGGGCAACTCAACATCTCTCACAAAATTTACTTTTTCAAACCCTTCTATATTTTTTAGGGAATTGGCAACTTCATCTAATAGCTTATGACCATTTAGCGGCTTTATCATCAATTTCATTTGCTTCATCTCATTGATTACCAATAGTTTAGAGAGAATAGTTTCCAATTGGTACATGTGCAATTTGAGCAAACCAAAATAATGCAAACTAACAGATTCGTTTGTGGTAAGTGCGGCCACGTAGCAAAGCCCTTTGATGGTTGCCACTGGCCCTTTAATATCGTGATACGCCCGATAAATAAAGTTTTCAAGCTCTTTGTTGGTTTCAGTAAGCTCGGTTTCAATATTTTTGTAATCTGTAATATCGTGCAAAATACCCCGAATACCAACACGCACACCTTGACTGTCTTGAAACACAAAACCAGCCGAATGCACGGTTTTCACAGTGCCTTTTCTGGTCGCAATTTTATAAATAATGCTATATTCATTGGTACCATCGATGGCTTTAGCTACTTCATTTTTAACTCTTTCATGCTCTTCTTCCAAAATGAAATCATAAATACTAAATTTTTCATTTTCCCATTCCGCGGTGTCTAATTCCATCAATGTTTTAAGCTCATCAGACCAAAAAGATTCATCATCTTGGAAATAATAATGATAACTACCCATTTTGGCAATTTTTAAGGCCAATTCTAAATGCCCTTTTTTCTCATTTACCGTTTCCAGAGCTACATAAATTTGCTCCCTGTTGGTACGAATTTCTTCATAACTTTGTCTTAACTCTTCATCTTGCGACAATAGTTTATCGTTGTATTCTTGCAAACCCTGTGCCAAGTCTTTATAAATCTTTAAATCTGTACTCTGAGAGTAAAAAATAGATCCCATAAGCAAGATCATACTAAAAATAAAGCTGATGGATACGAACAAATCATCATTAAGCTCGCTAGGATCGTAGCCAGATGACAAATAAATGTCGGTAGGTACAATCAATAAGTGCGAGCCCAAAATCAGCAAACAGCCAGCAAATATTTTCCATCGCTCTTTGATATCAAAAATTATCAATAATAATCCTGAAGTTGAAAATATCCAAGTACTTAAAACTTGTTGCAGTTTTGGCGTATTATCAGAGATCAATCCGCCCAAAAGTAGTGTGCAATTAATGAAAATTATGAGTAAAAATTTAGCAATATCTACTGATATGTATCTAGAAAAGATGAAAATAACAAACAAGCCAAGGATACTAGGAAAAAAATATTTAAGAATTGTCGAAGGCACACCCAAGTATGAAAGCCACAAAACGGATATCAACAATAAAAAACCAGAAAGAATGGATGTTCGATTGACAAGGCTTATTTTCTTGTTCTGCTGAACACTGTTCGATCCATTACAGCCCGATTCAAATACAAAATCTATTAGTTTAGCGACCATTTTAATTTTGTTGATCTATAAAGTAGAACAATAGAGCAGAAAAATCGATGAGTGATTCAGTAGCTAACAGCCCACCAACAATTTTAATCAATGTGCAAACCTTAATTTAATTTTATCTAAAGGTAGTGTCTTATCATTTAACGAAATATTGAATTTAGCTTCTAAAATAACCTAGCGATTGACTAACTATAAAAGGAAACTTACAAAACAACAATATGTTTTGCTGAATAGTAACAATAACAGGTTGAAAATAAAGCACATTGGAATACGAAAATGCTACTAAACCTATTAAACCTTTTAAAACACTCTCGGGTGCGCATGAGTACGTTTGATTTCGATTTTTGTTGAATATTGGTAGGTAAATATTAAGTCTAAAATGTGATTGGCAATAATTAGATTGTTTTTAGTACATTTGTAACTCTGAATAAACGATTACATATATGCTTGAGGAAGTGCAAACCACTTTAGAAAATGAAATAGTGGATGAAATAACAGTTGATAATCAATTAGTTGAAGAGATAGATTTCACCACATTTTCAAAATTAGAACTTCAAAAGTATTTCGAAAAATATACCAAAGAAGGTGATATTGGTGAGCAGTTCAACGCGCTTAAAAAAGTAAAGCCTTTTGTAGAAGAGATTCACGAAAATGAAAAAACGACTGCTTTAGAGATATTTGTAACTTCAGGAGGCTCTGCAGATGATTTTGAGTACAAAGGAGATGGGTTTTTCGAGAAATTTGAATCTGCTTTTGCCAAAATCAAAGCTAATTTTGTGCAGCAACACAAAGATGCGCAATTAAAAAAAGATAATAATTTGAAGTCAAAAAATGATATTTTGGCTCAAATGAAGGCTTTAATAGATAGTGGATCGGCAGGAAAAGCTACTTTTGAAAAATTTAAGGTGCTGCAATCTGACTGGAAAAATGCCGGTCAGGTGCCATTTGACAAAATGCAAGATATGTGGTCTAATTATCAGGCCGTTGTAAATCGTTTTTACGATCAAAGAAGCATCGCATTTGAATTGCTCGACCTAGACCGCAAAAAAAACCTGCAAGCCAAAACAATTTTAATAGAGAAAGTTGAAAAATTGGGACTGGAAGTCAATATTCAAAAAGCTCTGAAAGAATTGGATGTATTGCAAGAAGAATTTAAACACATTGGTCCTACACCAAAAGAAGTACAAGACGAAACTTGGGCGAAATTTAGAGAGGCTTCTAATAAAATATATGAACGAAAAAAAGAATTTTTAGACGAGATAAAGATAAAGTTTGAAGCGAATCTGGTTGCAAAGCAAGAAATATTAGCTCGATTGGAGGTACTGACAAACTTTACTTCCGAAAAGCCCGATGAATGGGCAAACCAAACCAAGCTGATAGATGCTGTACAAGAAGAGTGGAAAAAAGCTGGATTAGTAGAAAAAGAGAAGGCAAAAGAAGTAAACAGACAGTTTTGGGATACTTTGAAAAAGTTTTTCAACGCTAAACGAGCATTTTTCAAAGAGCTTGAAAAATTCAAAAACGACAATCTAAAATTAAAAACTGAACTATGTGAAAAGGCAGAATTGTTAGCCTCTAGCTATGACAGTGGCAAAACAGCTCAAGAAATAATTGAGCTTCAAAAAGAATGGAAAACAATAGGGCATGTTCCATTAAAAGTAAAAGATAAAATATACGAACGATTCAAAAAGGCTTGCGATGAATATTTCAATGCCAAACGATCGATTCAAAAAGAGGAGCAAAATGCTACCAAGGCACGATTGCAAGAAAGGTACGATTTTGTAGAATCGTTTGAAAAAGCTGAAGCAACAACGTATACCTCAATTGCGGAAATAAACAGTATTATACACGATTTTAGCAAATTGCCCTCTGTTACCGGAAATGCCGATGAAGCAAAACTTTACAATCGCTTTATTGAGGCTATCAAGGTAAAATTGAAAACAATAACAGATATTGATGCTGTAGAAAAAGACAATCTTATCTCAAAACTGCTTTACAAAGCCCTGAAAACCACTCCAGATGGTGAAAAGGAGCTATTTAATAAAGAAAAGAAACTTAGAAAAGACTTGCGCGACATAGAAGAAAACATAGCGCAGTTGAAAAACAATATCGAGTTTTTTGCAAAAGCTAAAAATGCGGAGGCTATTCGCAAAGATTTCAACGAAAAGATAGAAGTTGAAGAGCAGAAACTCAAAATTGCTAAAGCCAGATTGAGTGTACTTTTAGGCGTATAATTTTGAAGAATTGCACCATCTTGAGCACTTGTAGTGTCATACTCAACTACCAATATTTGGGCTATTTTGCGACAAAAGGTCTCTGACCGATATAATTGCCAGCTGGATCGTACCTACAAACCCAAACCTGACAATTTGCACCCAACGAAACCGCACAACCTACATTTGTAGAATTTTCCCAAATTACTTGGGTGTAATGTCCGCATACTTTAGCAGTTTGGCAGGTATTGGACGCAACATCATAATTGTACCTTTCCTCCGCCCAACTGTCAACAACCATAGCCGCAGTTGGCTGCCCACCGTAGGCAGCATAAATATTCTCTCCCGTTTGGTTTGCTGGGTCGTGTTTCAAGTTGCAATTATCGGCAGCCAACTTATTTGCCCAAACTTGCGAAGCGGCAGCCAAACCATCCGACCATTTCAAAGCCGAAATATTGTATTCTGCCCGCCAATAGTTGTGCCTGCTCGTAACACCAGTAAGTTGAAAAGGTTCTTGCGCCTTCAATGTAGCATTGAAAAAGATAAAGAGGCAAAAAATCACCAAAGAAATATATTTTCCCATTAGCATAAAAATTAACTTCAAGAACCTATTTTACAGCATTTTCATACTTTTTACTCACTTCCTCCCAATTGACAACATTCCAAAAAGCAGCCACATAGTCGGCTCTTTTATTCTGATATTTAAGGTAATACGCATGTTCCCACACATCCAACGCCATCAAAGGAGCGCCTTTTACCTCAGATATATCCATCAAAGGATTGTCTTGGTTTGGAGAGGAATATATTTGCAATTCCTTACTTTCATTCAATACAAGCCAAGCCCAACCCGAACCAAATCGGTTCATCGCGACTTTGGTGAACTCGACTTTGAATAAGTCAAAGGAATTGAATTTCTTATCAATCGCTGTTGCCAATTTTTCAGTGCGTTTAGTGGCTGTATTGGGCGACAGAATATTCCAAAAGAATGTATGGTTGTAGTGTCCTCCTGCGTTGTTACGCACAACTACAGGCGCTTGTGAAACATTTTTCAGAATATTTTCTACCGAATTTCCTACCAAATCTGTGCCTTCCACAGCTTTATTCAAATTATTTACGTACGCTTGGTGGTGCTTGCTGTAGTGAATCTCCATTGTCATTTTATCAAAAAACGGCTCTAGAGCATCGAATTTATAAGGCAAGGCATCAAGTGAAAAAGCGGGTGCTTGTATCTTTTTGATTACTTTCTCAGCAGCCACCAATTGTTTTGATAGTAAGACAGCACCTCCGAAGAAAGCAGAATTTTTGATAAAAGTACGTTTATCCATTAGTATGGGTGCAAAATTGGTAATGAATTGATTTTTTAGTTAAATTGTATTCAAAATCAGATATATAGCCAATTTAGGTATTATCTTTGATATCCCAACCCGATTTTGATTAAAGTTTAATATTGATTCTAAGCATTTGAATATCAAATATTTATAAACCATGAAAATCAAATTTTGCAAATATCAAGGTACTGGAAATGATTTTGTAATGATAGACGATCGAGATGAAAATTTCGATGTTACCAACACCGATTTAATCAAGAAAATATGCGATCGTAGGTTTGGTGTTGGTGCCGATGGTTTGATTTTGCTACAAAAGCATAAGAAAGCAGACTTTAGGATGGTTTATTTCAATAGCGATGGCCGAGAAAGCAGTATGTGCGGAAATGGCGGCCGTTGTTTGGTAATGTTTGCCCAATTTTTAGGTGTTATAGGAGAACGTTGCATTTTCAAGGCACCAGATGGCGATCATGAAGCCAAGATTATTGAAGATTTGGTATCGCTAAAAATGAATGATGTGGTGGCAATAGAAGAAGATGGTGAAGACTATTTTCTCAATACTGGCTCGCCACACTATGTAAAATTTGTAGAAAATGTGGAGAGCTACGATGCTTACAATGAAGGAAGAGCTATAAGATACAACGAAAAATACAGGGTAGACGGCACAAATGTAAATTTTGTAGAGCAAATTGGCGAAAACGAAATATTTGTTCGCACGTACGAAAGAGGTGTAGAAAACGAAACCCTTTCTTGCGGCACAGGTGTCACTGCTGCTGCACTGGTAGCATCGTTGAGAGGCATTGAAAGCCCAGTAAAAATCAAAACACTGGGCGGAAATTTGAGTGTTTCATTTGAAAAAGTGATCAATTCGTTTGAAAAAATTCACCTTACTGGCTCAGCTCAAATGGTTTTCAAAGGGAAATTCTACATCAACGAGTGAGGTGCTTCAATTTTAAGATTTAAAAAATTATTTTTTTCATTAATTGGAATGAACATTAATGTCCAAACTCCGAACAACTTATTTTTGTCAATCTTGTGGCCATCAATCGGCTAAATGGCTTGGCAAATGCCCCTCTTGCAACGCGTGGAATACGTATGTAGAGGAACTCATTCAAAAAGACGAGCCCAATAAAACTGAATGGAAAACCTCTACTTCCAAGCAAATTGCAGCCAAACCGAAGGCTATTTCTGACATCGCCTACAACGAACAACAACGAATTACTACACTTGATGAAGAACTAAATCGGGTATTGGGTGGTGGCATTGTGCCGGGCTCAATTGTATTGATTGGTGGCGAACCAGGCATTGGAAAATCTACTTTATTGCTTCAATTAGCTGTAAGTTTGCCTCATCTAAAAATATTGTATATTTCTGGCGAAGAAAGCGAGCAACAAGTAAAAATGAGGGCTGAACGCATTAAATCGCCTATTCTAAGCCCATCAATCGGAAACAGGCCAGAAGCTGGTTGCTATATTCTTACAGAAACATCTACCCAAAATATATTTAAACAAATTGAAATTTTGGAGCCCGAGTTGGTAATTGTTGACTCAATTCAAACCATGGCTTCGGCTTTCATTGAATCGTCTGCCGGCACAGTGTCGCAAGTGCGTGAGTGCACAGCAGAATTTCTAAAATATTCGAAAGAAACAGGAACGCCAGTATTTTTGGTAGGCCACATTACCAAAGAAGGTACCATTGCAGGCCCCAAAGTACTCGAACACATGGTAGATACCGTGCTACAATTTGAAGGCGACAGGCATGGAAGCTATCGAATATTGCGGGCCACCAAAAATAGATTTGGGTCGGCTTCCGAATTAGGAATTTACGAAATGCAAGGCACAGGTTTACGTGAAGTTACAAACCCATCAGAAATACTACTATCGCAGCGGGAAGGCGATATGAGCGGTGTGGCTATTGCTTCGATGTTGGAGGGAAATCGACCGTTGATGATTGAAATTCAATCACTTGTAAGTGCTGCGACTTACGGAATGCCGCAGCGGACTTGTACAGGCTTTGACGGCAAACGCCTCAATATGTTGCTAGCAGTACTTGAAAAAAGAGGTGGCTTCAAACTAGGTCAGCAAGATGTATTTTTGAATATCGCAGGCGGCTTAAAAGTAGAAGACCCAGCGATAGATTTGGCCGTTTGCATCTCGATTGTGTCTTCTTACGATGAAATGACGATTGCACACGATATCTGTTTTTCGGCAGAAGTAGGTTTGGGAGGCGAAATAAGAGCCGTAAATCGGGTTGAGCAACGCATAATGGAAGCTGAAAAGTTGGGTTTCAAAGAAATTTATTTGTCTAAATTTAGTTTGAAAGGACTAGAATTAACCAATTACAAAATTAAAATAATAGCCGTTTCAAAACTGGATGAAGTATTTTCGTCACTTTTTGCCTGATAAGAATTTCTACTTTTCGATTGCAAATCACTACTTCAATTTGCTCTGCGCTGATTATTAAAGAGCAAATACCCGATTAATTGGCTACATTTATCGCATATCCTTTATTTTTTCAACTTTCCAAATTTTTATTCTGTGGAAAAAGATTTCGAACTCATTATCAATAGTTTCATAGATAATAATATAGGTGTAGCCGATCATTTTCTGTCGCAAAATCTTGCCAATCAACTCAAAATCAATTTAGAAAGATTGTTCGACAATAAACTTTTAATAAAAGCCGGCACCGGAAATGCTGAAAAACCAGTTTACGACACCACCATAAGAGGCGATTCCATTTATTGGCTCGATAAAAAACACGAAAATAAGTATGAAAATGAATTTTTCACACTAATTGAAGATTTTATTAAGTATTTGAATATCAGTTGCTACGCAGGCATTACAGATTACGAATTTCATTATTCGCTTTACGAAATTGGCAGTTTTTACAAAAAGCACCTCGATCAATTTCAAGATAATCAAAAAAGGCAATATTCGATGATTAGCTATTTGAATGAAAAATGGGAAGAAAAAGATGGTGGTGAACTACTTATCTATCAACTTAATAGTAACAAAAAAATAGCTCCCAATAGCTGCAAAACTGTTTTTTTCAAAAGCAATGAACTAGCTCACGAAGTATTGCTAACCAACGAAAGGAGAATGAGTGTGACTGGATGGCTAAAATCAACTTAAAACTAAATTAACTGACCACAAAGTTTTCCTTTTTTTTGAAAATTCGAGGAAAAAAGCTGGCTTTGATAATTTGAAAGCTAATTTTACAGCTTGACACAAAATAAATGGCTCGTTCGATATTTCTTGCTTTGGCTTTACTTTTATCACTAAGCTTACAAAGCCAAAGTGTATATGTGCCACAAAATGCTGATTACTACTGGCTTATAGACCGATATGAAATAAAATTAGGTAATAAAAAACCAAATCTATATACTACTTCCAAGCCAATTTTAAGAAAAGATGTGGGCGCTTTGACAGATAGTATGATTCAAATACCAAATAGTTCTAAATCGGATCAATTCAATTTGAATTATTTGAGAAATGATAATTGGGATTTGTTCAACGATACTTTGAATGTAGGATTGTCAAACAAAAGGCTGTCAAAAACATTTTACGGCCATTACAACGCCATTTACAGTTATCAAAGCAAAGATTTTACTTTGATAGCCAATCCAGTTGTTAATTTTGAACAAAATACAATAAATAAAGACGCCTTATATAGCCTCAATACCAGAGGCATAGAATTGCGCGGCATGATTGGCAAAAAGATAGGTTTTTATACGTTTGTCACTGATAATCAGGCCTATGTACCTGATTATGTGCGTGAAACAACCGATTCGGTGGGCGCTTTTCCAAATGAAGGCTTTAGCAAACCATTCAGAACCAAGGGCTACGATTTCTTTTCTGCACGTGGCTACATCACTTTCAATATAGTAAAGCCAATTGCTGTTCAATTTGGACATGATAAAAATTTTATCGGAAATGGCTATCGATCTCTAATGCTCTCAGACTATTCTAGCAAGTATTTGTTTTTAAAATTCAACACAAAAATATGGCGATTTAATTACACCAATATTTTCGCAGAAATGACCGCTAAGGTTATTAATGGCAACAACTACAACCCTCGAAAATACATGGCCATGCACCATTTGGATTTCAAATTAGCAAAAAATTTCAATATTGGCGTTTTTGAGGCCATCGTATTTAACAGAAGCGACTCTGCAACTGGCAACAGTGGCTTTGAGCTAAATTATCTCAATCCTGTAATTTTCTACAGAGAAATAGAATCTTTTTTGGGAGGAAGAGACAAAGTACAGATTGGAGCTGATTTTAAATGGAATTTTGCCAATCGTTTTTCTCTTTATGGGCAGATTGTCATCAATGAATTTCTATTTAAAAATATAGTGGCTCAAAACGGCTGGTGGGGCAATAAATATGCCTGGCAAATCGGACTCAAGTATGTTGATGTATTCGGTGTAAAAAACCTCGACTTGCAGCTTGAGCACAATTTCGTGCGACCCTACATGTACACGGATAAAAATCCATTAACCAATTTATCAAATTATGGACAGCCTTTGGCACATCCATTGGGGGCAAATTTTTATGAATTTATTGGGATAGTTCGTTACCAACCTTTGCCTAGACTGAATATTTCAGCAAAAGCATTTTACATAACGCAAGGCCGAGACCCAGCTGGTCTAAACCTGGGTTCCAACATTAACAAACCAGGATATACCCCTGAAAATCAGTTTAATAACGAAGTTGGGCAGGGAATAAGAACCAATATTTTATTTGCGAATCTTACAGTAAGTTACCAGCTATTTCACAATTTTTACATTGATGTAAAGCAAACCATCAGAAGAGAAAACTCTTCGATTTCAAACGAAAGTTTGATTTTTACCACAGGAGGTATTCGCTGGAATATTGGGCAAAGATTGCAAGAATTTTAAATCTACTGCACCTCTGCACTTATGCCACGGAGACAAATTGCATTTCTCATGGTTGCCATTTTGTCAAATTCGCCCATTTTTACAGCACATTTTCCTTTGTAATGGATAATGGTTGTGCATTGCTCTGCTTGTAGTGGTTTGTGCCCACACACATCAATTAGGGTTTCGATTACGTGCTCAAACGTGTTGTGATTATCATTGAAGACGATCAAATCGTATTTCTCGGTGGTAACAATTTCGTCTAATACTTCGGTATTTTCCTTCCAAAAAGGGGCAGCAGTCATTTGATTTGAATAAATGATTTGTGTACTTGATCGATCAAATTTACTACTTAAATTAACATGGATTGAAATAATTGTAAGAAATCTTATCTAGTAAAGCGTGTGGTTAAACTCTGCCAATTCTCTCTTTCAAGCTTTCGATTTCGTGCTTCAATTCTCGTTCTACATTTTTGGTGTCGCTCAAATCTACTGACACTCCTAAAATATTGACTTGGTTGGTAGTTTTATTCAAAAATGGAATTTTTGATGTTTTAAATACTTTCACTGTTCCATTTTCTAGTGTCAAATATTGCTCGGGAAAGTTTACGGCTACATTTTCTTGCACAATTTTTCTATCCGACTCGCGTATTCTTGCCATTTCAGTAGCATCAATTACAAACTTGCTGTCGTCAAAGCCCAATATTTCCGACTTATCTACATCAAAAATATCGGCCTCAGCTTTGTTTACAAGCGTATAAACACCTTTGCCATCTTTAATGAAAACGGGGAATGGAATATTGTCGATAATGAGTTCGAGCAATTCAGATTGCGATCTCATTTCACCTTCTTTTCGCATCATTTCCTCTTGTGTTGCGATCAATTCTTCCAAATTTTGCCTCATTTCTTCCTCTTGCGCTCGCATTTGCTCCGATTGCATTTGAGATTGTTCGTACAATTTTTTGGTTTTTCCATTGATTTTCATCGAATTAACCATGGAAGAAATGTTTTCTCCAATTTTTAATAGAAAGATAATTTCATAATCTTCAAAAGCGCGAAATGCAGCCAACTCCAATATTCCTTCTACTTTTTGCTCGATTTTTAGAGGAATAATGGCAACACATGAGGCTGTAGCCTCGCCCAAACCAGAGGTTATGTGCACATAATTTGGAGGCACCTTTTTAAGTAAGATAGGTTCTTTTTCTAGAAAACACTGCCCGATCATCCCCTCTCCAATCTCAATCGTTTTTTCAACGTATTTCTTTCGGTCATAGGCAAAAGTAGCCTTCAATTCCAAAATCGACCGACCCTCAAGTTCTTCCATGATAAAAAGCGCTGCTTGATTTGCACCAAGGTATTTTGAAATGAAACTGGTAATATGTTCGTACATCCATTTGCTATCATTCTGTGTTCGTAATATTTCTGCGATTTGAGATATTCCATCAGATGCCCATTTGCGTCTTTTTTCTTCCTCATTGGCTTTCTCAACTTCTTTTATCGTTTCTTCTAGCTTTAATCTCGAATTTGTTGCGTCATTGTTAATTCTCTCCAAATCTAAAATAGTGCTGCTATTCTTAGAAAACTGTGATTCTAAATTCCCCAACAACACGTACATAGATGAGAATAAGGCAATTAGCGCCAACACAATTGTAAAATAGTAATTGCCCAAACTTTTGGAAGCGACATTTTCAAAAGGAATATCTATCCAGATATTAATATCACGGAGGAGTAAGATAATCATGGCACAAAATGCAAAACTACCAAACAGCATGCCTTTTTCTTTAAATGAAAACAACATAAATGGAATGCTACAAGCAGTGTAAACCATGAAAGCACTGCCAAGCAAAACATCATCAACTCCTTGAGAAACAGACGCATACAAAACGCTCGACAATATTCCTGGGCAAACTGCAAGTATAAAACGCGCCAATTGAAATTGTCGAGATGAAGTAAGAAGGAATACAATGACACAAAAGGAGGAGAAGCCAAGAAAAAGTAATAAAATGGATGTTGGGTAGTTCTGCAAATACGATTTTATCAGATAGACAATATCAATTGCTGCCAAAATAAAATTCAATTTATTGGCCAACTGTACCTGCGATCTTAATTCTTGGCTATCATCTGCATTTAGTCCTATTTGAAAGAAGTATTTTATCATCTTACTATTTATCGATATTTCAACGAAACATAAATTTACCAAATATTTTCATCTATCCAAGCAATAATGAAAATCGTTAGTAAAATGCCTATTTTTATGCAATAAGTCGGTTTCAAGTTGCTTGCAATAAATTTTTCTACTTAATGTTTGCTCCCATGTTTTTGTCGAAATAAAATATTAAGTAGAAATAATTGTGATTTCATAATTTTGCCAAAAGATAATATTGCTTAGAAAAATGATATTTCCAAATAAAAAACGCATTTACAGTAAGTCCAAACAACCTCTTTCAAGCAATTGACGGATAGCCTTTGTTTTTCTGGTAAAATTTCCAAATCACAAATCCAATAGATGCTATTTATAGTCAAAGCTTTTGTATATTTACAGTTAGATTTAAAGTACCCAAACAACTATTTTTAAGTTTATTAGCGAATGAGTGAATTAGCAGAAGAACTGGCCAAAGCAAGTGATTATTCAGCATCAAATATTACTGTTTTAGAAGGGCTCGAGGCAGTAAGGAAAAGACCAGCCATGTACATTGGCGATATTGGTGCGAGAGGTTTTCATCACATGGTATGGGAGGTAGTCGACAACTCGATAGATGAAGCGATGGCTGGCTATTGCGATACGGTAAATGTAATTATCCACGAAGACAATTCAATCTCAGTACATGACAATGGTCGTGGTATCCCTGTAGATATGCACGAAAAAGAAGGCCGCTCGGCTTTGGAAGTAGTAATGACAGTATTGCATGCAGGCGGAAAATTTGATAAAGACACTTATAAGGTTTCTGGAGGTTTGCATGGTGTGGGTGTATCGTGCGTAAATGCACTATCTAAGTTGCTGATTGTCAATGTGTATCGCGATGGAAACGAATATATTCAAGAATTTCAAAAAGGCTTTCCTCAATATAGTGTAAAAACCGTAGGCAAAAGCGATCGAAGAGGAACTTCCGTACATTTTTGGCCTGATGAAGAAATATTTACCGTTGCTGAATATAAGTACGAAACGATTGCGACTCGATTGAGAGAGCTTTCATTTTTGAACAAGAAAATAAAATTAACCCTACAAGATTTAAGAAATTTTAATGAGGATGGAATAACTCCAATTTATGAAGAATTTTATTCGGAAAGAGGCTTATTGGAATTTGTAGAATATTTAGATTCTTCGCGTACAAAGCTCATCCCAGAGCCTATGTACATCGAAAATTTGAAAGGAACAATTCCTGTAGAAATTGCCATTTTGTATAATACTTCTTATACCGAAACCATTTGTTCGTATGTAAATAATATCAATACTATAGAAGGCGGCACCCATGTAGCTGGATTTAGAAGGGCTTTGACAAGAACTTTAAAAGCCTATGCGGAAAAATCAGGAGCCATAGAAAAAGCAAAAATAGAGATTAGCGGAGATGATTTTCGCGAAGGATTAACTGCCATTATCTCGATCAAAGTACAAGAGCCTCAGTTTGAGGGCCAAACTAAAACCAAGTTGGGCAACAACGAGGCGATGGGTTCGGTAGATATTGCGGTTGGAGAAGTTTTGCAAGCTTATTTGGAAGAACATCCAAAAGAAGCTAAAATGATTGTGAATAAAGTGGTTTTGGCGGCACAGGCACGTATTGCGGCTAAGAAAGCACGTGAAATGGTGCAAAGAAAAAGTGCCATGGGCGGATTTGGATTGCCAGGTAAATTGGCTGATTGTCAAGAAAATGATCCGAACAAATGTGAGATTTACTTGGTAGAGGGTGATTCTGCTGGTGGTTCTGCCAAGCAAGGTCGTAGCCGTGTGTTTCAAGCTATTTTGCCACTCAGAGGTAAAATCTTGAATGTGGAAAAAGCCATGGAATACAAAATATACGATAGCGAAGAAATAAAAAATATAATGACAGCCTTGGGCGTGCGCATTGGTACTCCTGATGATGAAAAAGCCTTAAATCTTGAAAAATTAAGGTATCACAAAGTAATAATAATGACCGATGCCGATGTGGATGGTAGCCATATTCGTACTTTGATTTTGACTTTCTTTTTCCGCTACATGCGTTCTTTGATCGACAACGGCTACGTATATATAGCACAACCTCCCTTGTATTTAGTAAAAAAAGGCAAGGAAGAAAAATACTGTTGGACTGAAGTGCAACGCGAGCAAGCTGTAAAAGAAATAGCCAAAGATGGCAAGGAAGATAGTGTGCACATTCAACGATACAAAGGTTTGGGCGAAATGAATCCAGAACAATTGTGGGATACTACGATGAATCCAGCTACAAGAACATTAAAAAAAGTATCTATAGATTCAGCAGCAGAGGCAGATCATTTATTCTCTATGCTGATGGGCGATGAAGTGCCTCCGCGTAGAGATTTCATTGAGCGTAATGCCAAATATGCTAGAATTGATGTATAATATTTATTCTAATTAATTCATTTTCAGATCGTTACAATAGATTTCTAAAGGCTTGCAAAATATAATTTTGTAAGCCTTTGTTGTTTGGCATACTTTCGTAAAGCGGAATCATAAATAAGATTCACAGGAAGCAAATCATACCATTACAACGAAATTAGATATTTCTCAACCAAACGCTCTGCTCTCGTTGATGGATTTAAAAAGGGTAAGGAAACTCTGGTTACAGGATATTCCAAATAAGTCCCCACTAAAGTATATTTGATTTGATTGGTGGTTAATATTTCTAAACCCTTGCTATTTGTATAGCAATAATACACTTCGCCCTCTTTCAAAGTTTCAAAAAATGCCAAGTCAACCACCTCTTGGTTGACAGATTGGGTGTAAAAATCTAAGGAATGGCTATAAAAATCGTTGAAAATGAAAAAATGTCTTTCGTCTACATTTTTAGACCTTAAATAATCGGCAATTTCATGGCTTGGTTGGTATTTTAATAGCGATGGATAAACGTGCGAATTCATCAATAAATTTACACCAATAGCAGTGAAAGTGCTTAGCAAAATTATTTTATGAAGTTGATTGATCTCTTTTTGAAAGATGAGGTAAATAAACAAAATGCCCATCGACGCAAAAATACAAACTTGCAACGCATTGAATTGGAATGGCCAAAAAGACAACACGGCCACAACAGCCAATAATATGATGCAAACTATCATTTGAAGCAAATAAAAACTGCGAACCCACTTTTGGCCTAATTCAACCAATTTAAAAACGAATGCAGCAGTAAGAATAGAAGAAAATGGAAATATGCTGTAAATATAGTGTGGCAACTGGTATTGGCTTCGAGACAATATCAAATATGAAAATACAATAGCCGAAATAGTGATAAACTCTTGATTATCAATCACTTTAAATTTCTGAATCCAAAGTGTTTTCAACTTGAAAAATACAGCAGTAAAAAACAAAAGAGGCCAAGGCAAAAAAGACCATGCAAAAGAATGGAGCAAGAAGAATGGATCTGGGTCATTTTTCCACGTAGAATTACTGCCTGTTATTCTTCCAAAACTTTGGTCCCAAAAATAAAACTGCAAGCCTTTTATGCCGTATTGTTGGTACAAACCCAAGCACATTGGCGCTAAAAAAATAGCAATGACAACCAAACCGACCAGCCATTGCCATTGAAAAATATTTTTAAAATCTTTCTTCAACAATAAATCAAAACCGAAGCCCAAAACGGGCACCATTAGCCCTAGTGGCCCTTTTGAAAGCATTGCAAATGAAATTCCAACAAAAGCAAATATAAAATTTGGCCAATTTTTACATTTCAAATAGCCTGCTAAGTGCCAAGATGCAAATGCAATACAGCCTATTAAAACGGTATCTGTACGGCAATCGTTATTTATTAAGAAAAAAGCCTGCGTTGTGGCTAGAATCACTGCAGATAGTATTGCTATTTCTTTAGAATAATAGATTTTAGCAAATCGAAAAGTGGAATAAATAGCTAAAATCGAAAAAAGTACTGATGGAAGTTTATAGGCCAAATTAGAATATCCAAATGCCCAGAAGGATAAAGATGCTAGCCAAAAACTTAACGGTGGCTTGTCTAAATAATCAACATTTCTTAATTTAACTTGCAAAAAACCACTGGAATCGAGCATTTCTCTGGCCAATGATGCATATTGAGCAGCGTCAATGTCCATCACATCTACAAACATTCCAATAAAATAAACCACACCAATCGCCACAAAAACGATGGTGATATTTAATTTTGAAAAAAGGTTAGTCATTCAATTTACGTAAAGAGCTGGCAATTTGCTAAAATTCAATGGAATTATACCAATTGAAGCTGCAATGCTTTTTCATATACCTGTTCGTATAGAGGCAATATTTTATCAATATCAAATGTTTTGGCTCGTGAAAGTGCCCCAGCTTTAAAATTAGGTAAATTGTTAGCATCTAAAATAATAAGCGCATTTTTTGCCATTTCTTCTACATCGCCTACATTACTCATAAAACCGCTCACACCATTGATATTCAACTCCGGAATGCCACCAGCATTGGAAGAAATGACAGGCACTTCGCAAGCCATAGCCTCCAAAGCAGCCAAACCAAAACTCTCCGTCTCCGAAGGTAATAAAAATAAATCTGATACAGATAACACCTCTTCGACAGCCTCCAATTTGCCCAAAAAGCGAACATCGTTAAAAATACCCATATCGCGGCTCATATTTTCTGCCATGCCACGCTCTGGTCCGTCACCAATCATCAATAGTTTTGACGGTATTTGCTCATGAATTGAATAAAAAATACGCATTACATCGTCTATCTTTTTTACTTTTCTGAAATTTGAAGTATGTACGATCAATTTTTCATCGTTGGGGCAAATGGCTCTTTTGAAATGGTCTTTCTTTTGCTTGCTAAATTTGGTTAAATCAATGAAATTAGGTATTACTTCTATTTCTTTATGGATATTGAAAAGCTCGTACGTATGCCTTTTTAAATCTTCTGATACGGCCGTAACTACATCAGATTGATTAATACTAAAAGTGACAACAGGCTCAAATGAAGAATCTTTCCCAACTAAAGTAATGTCGGTGCCATGCAAAGTTGTCACGACAGGAATATCAATTCCTTTTGTTTTCAAAATTTGCTTTGCCATATATGCAGCAGATGCATGTGGGATTGCATAATGCACATGGAGCAGATCGAGCTTTTCGTGCTCCACCACATCTACCATTTTGCTAGCCAGAGCCAATTCATAAGGGGAATATTCAAATAGCGGGTACTTAAATACTACTACTTCGTGGTAAAATATATTTTCGTTAAAAAAATCTAATCGGCTTGGCTGCGAATAAGTAATAAAATGGATATGATGTCCATTTTTCGCCAAAGCAATGCCCAATTCTGTCGCCACCACTCCGCTTCCACCAAACGTAGGATAGCATACTATTCCTATTTTCATATCTTTTTACTTAGCAATTTTAGTCTAGATTTCACTTTTACAATCTTTTAAAAAGCGACTACATATTTTTCTTCCATAACTCCCAAGTATTGTTTTAGGTTCAACTTTCAATATTAGGTTTTTGTTAAGTCGATTCTCAAAGTCACCCTAAGCATTTTTCAGACATTAAAATGGACTAAATTAATGGTCTGTCTACACTTTTTAAGCGTATTTAATGCCATTGCACGTACAAACATTAAAAAAGTAGCTATTTATAGTTTGGCAAATAATTTTGAGAATATTTAAGGCCTTATCGCCAGTAAACCTTAATTATTATCATATATAATGTTTACAAAAAATACTTAACATATTTTAATGCCTAAGCCTAAGTAAACATTAAAATAAATACATTTAATGGTCTGTTAGATGATTTTGACTTTCTTTAATGTCAGGAAAGCACTAAACATTATAAAAATACATATTTAATGTTTGATAAATATTTCTGTTTTCATTTAAGGTCTAAATATAAGTAAACATTAAAATGCAAACGATTAATAGTTTATCGCAAATTTTTGATCTCATTTAAGGTCTAATTATATGTAAACATTAAAATACTAAAAATACCAAGTTTACAAAAAATTTATGTTAGTTTTGATGTCTGAAGAAAAGCAAACATTAATTAAACAATTAAACACTGTCTATTATGCCATATAAAATCAACCCCGATCGGAATATCCCTTGGAACGACCTTCCGGACCTGCCAATTGATCGAGAATTATTCTATACAGCAGAAATAATGGACAAATTAGGTGAGACAAAATTGTCGCTTGGAAAGCTGCAAGGCAGAAGCATTGCTATTCCAAACCAAGGTGTACTTATAAATACTATCAGCTTGCAAGAAGCAAAAGCTTCTAGTGCGATTGAAAATATATTCACGACAGATGATGAACTTTACAAAGCATTCAGCGAACAACAAATAGAAGTGCTTGATAGCCGCACAAAAGAGGTATTGTATTATAGAGAAGCATTATGGAACGGGCACAATTTCTTAAAAAATAGAAATGGAATAGATCAGGCCTATTTTGTAGATTTATATAGTGTAATTAAACAAGCGAGCGATGGCATCCGTCCTCCATTGGCACAAGTGGTAATCAAAACGGGAGGAACAGGGCCAAATGCAGGCAAAGTGGTTTATACACCTCCAAGAGGCGATGGCATACTTCAAGAAAAATTGCAACAATTATCCAATTTCATGAATGATGATAAAACTTATAAAATAGATCCGATCATAAAAATGGCAATGGGGCATTATCAATTTGAAGCTATACATCCATTCAGAGATGGAAACGGCAGAATTGGAAGGGTATTCAATATCAATTATTTGGTAGAAAAAGGGCTATTGGATATTCCTATTTTGTATTTGAGTAGATTTATAATTGACAATAAAGATGATTATTACGCCAATCTAGCAGGTGTTTCTCAAAGAGGCGATTGGAAGAGTTGGATCATGTATATGCTTACTGCTGTGGAAGTTACGGCAAGGCTCACTTACGATAAAATTACTGACATTGTAGCGGCCAAAGATGCAATAATTGATGCTTTAAAAAAGGATACTCAAATTAGAAGGGTAAATAATTTGGTAGACATGATATTTGTGCAACCATTTACAAAAGTAAAACACTATACGGATAATGGAATATATTCAGAAAATACAGCCAGAGACTACCTAAATAAATTGGTAGAAATGAAAATTTGTGAGAAAAGGGTAATTAGTGGACATCATTACTACCTCAATCTTGAGCTGTATAGAATTTTAGCCGAATAAATTGAAGATTAAACACATCACAGCAATTTTTTACAATATTATTCCCAAGGACTGATATTTATTTACCTTTACGATCTTAAATTTCAAAAAATGTCTTCAAAAAAGATCGATTCTGCGCTCATATCTGTATACAACAAAGAAAATCTCGAACCCATTATTAAAATACTGAATGATAATCATGTAAAAATCTATTCCACTGGTGGAACACAGAAGTTTATTCAAGATTTGGGGATTCCGGTAATTGGTGTAGAAGACATCACTGGT
Organism: Cytophagales bacterium; assembly: GCA_046152935.1. Classification (GTDB taxonomy): domain Bacteria; phylum Bacteroidota; class Bacteroidia; order Cytophagales; family UBA9547; genus CAZMFZ01. The sequence goes on along the minus strand of JBJXGB010000268.1, from coordinate 23,687 downwards.
TATCCTTCTATTTTTGGAGGAAGGGTAAAAACGCTACATCCAAAAATATTTGGAGGCATTTTGTATAGAAGAAATGATAATTCTGATATAAAAGAGGCTATTGAATACGAAATTCCAAATATTGATCTGGTAATTGTAGATTTATATCCTTTTGAAGAAACTGTGGCAGCTGGCGGTAGCCACGAAGATATTATTGAGAAAATTGATATTGGCGGTATTTCACTAATTCGTGCAGCAGCAAAAAATTATACCGATACAGTAATTGTCTCATCCAGAGAGCAATACAATGAACTGCACAATATATTAACCAAAAATGGCGGAGGCACAGAACCATCTGATAGAAAACAATTTGCTGCTAAAGCCTTTGATATTACTTCACATTATGATAGCGCAATTTTTAAATATTTTAATAGAGAAGAGCAAATTCCAGTATTTAAAGAGAGTTTTAGAGAAGCCAAATCTTTGAGATATGGCGAAAATCCGCACCAAAAAGGTACTTTTTACGGAGAAATCGACAAGCTTTTCGACATTTTGAATGGCAAAGAATTGTCGTACAATAATCTAGTAGATGTAGATGCTTGCGTTTCTTTGATTGATGAATTTGACGATGTGTTGAAATCGGAGAGCAAAACCACTTTTGCCATTATCAAACATACCAATGCTTGTGGAGTAGCAAGTGCAAAAACTACTCTAGATGCGTATTTGACAGCATTGGCTTGTGATCCCGTCTCTGCATTTGGGGGAGTAATTATCACCAATGGCAAAATTGATGTAGCAACTGCCAACGAACTACAAAAATTATTTTTTGAAGTCTTAATTGCTCCTGATTATGAAGAAAAAGCCATTGAAATATTAAGAGAAAAAAAGAATAGAATTATTCTAAAGCGCAATCCTGTTGAGTTTTCGACTAAGCAATTTAAAACTTTGCTGAATGGCGTAATAGAACAAGATAAAGATTTGAAAATGGAGAATGTGGCTGATTTAAAGACAGTTACGACAAAATCTCCTTCTGCTGCCGAGCTGAAAGCTTTAGTTTTCGCAAATAAATTAGTGAAGCACACCAAGTCAAACACGATCGTGTTTGCGAAAGAAGATGTGTTGATAGCTAGCGGTGTTGGGCAAACATCAAGAGTAGATTCATTGCGTCAGGCTTTAGAGAAAGCAGCCTCATTTGGATTTAATGTGAAAGGTTCAGTAATGGCTTCAGACGCTTTTTTCCCTTTTCCCGATTGTGTTGAATTAGCCCACAAAGCAGGAATTACCGCAGTTTTGCAGCCAGGTGGGTCTATCAAAGATAAAGAAAGCATTGACTATTGCGACCAAAATGGATTGGCGATGGTTTTTACGGGCATCAGGCATTTTAAGCATTAACTACTTAATTACCAACAAATTAAAAGCCCCATTGAAACTTATTTAAGGTAACAATAGGGCTTTTTACTGATAATATTGGTAATATTAATTCAACTTAATATCAAACTGCACCAAATCAACAAAATCTTGTACACGTTCTTCAATTTCTTCATTTGTAAGGTTTAAAGTGCGTTCTGTACCAAATTTTTCCACACAAAAAGAAGCCATGGCAGAGCCGTAAATAATGGCGGATTTCATGGTATCGAACGAAATATCATCTTTAGATGCAATGTATCCAATAAAGCCACCAGCAAATGTATCACCAGCACCTGTTGGGTCGAAAACTTCTTCCAAAGGCAATGCAGGTGCAAAAAACACCCTGTTTTCGTAAAACAACAAAGCACCGTGCTCTCCTTTCTTGATTATCAGGGCTTTAGGTCCCATTGCCATAATCACTTTTGCAGCTTTCACCAACGAATGTTCTTTCGACAATTGGCGAGCCTCTTCATCATTGATGGCAAGCACATCTACCATGGAAAGAGTCACAATCAAATCGTCATAAGCCACGTCCATCCAAAAATTCATCGTGTCCATCACAATTAGTTTTGGTCTTTTTCTCAAACTGTTGATAACTGCACTTTGTGTTTTGGGGGCTAAGTTACCAAGCATCAGGTACTTACAATCTTGGTAGGCTTCAGGAATAATAGGATCGAAATCGGCTAACACATTTAACTCTGTTACCAATGTCTCACGCGAATTCATATCGTTGTTGTACTTTCCAGCCCAGAAAAAAGACTTTTCGTCTTCTTTTATTTGCAACCCAGTGGTATTTACCCCTTTTTCATTAAGAGTGTGAATAAACGATTTTGGAAAATCGCCTCCAATTACTGCTACAATATTCACTTTTTTGTACAAGTACGAGGCAGATAGTGAAGCGAACGAGCAAGAACCTCCCACGATTTTATCTGTTTTCCCGAAAGGAGTTTCAATTTTATCTAAGGCTACTGTGCCTATGGTTAATAACGACATTGGTTTATATTTTATTAAAATGCGTGCTAATATAATGATTGGATGCAAATTGCACTTGAAGAAAGTGGCATTATTTCTAACTTGCTGCTTTTATATCTACCTACAAATGAAATATTTTAGTTTAACAGTCATTAGCGTATTATTATTTTCATGCGAGCAAAATTTTGTACCAAAACCCAAAGGATATTTCAGATTTGATTTACCTGAACATGGTTATCAAAAATTGGAAGAAAACCACCCTTTTTCTTTCGAATACTCGACAGCAGCAAAAGCCCAACCCCACGTTTCTTCCATTTCGGAAGCACACTGGATTGATATAGTTTATCCAGAATACAAAGCCACTATCCAGCTCACTTACAAAGACTTAACCAACGACAAATTTGAAAAAACGAAAGAAAAATTTTTAAATGAACTGGTAAATGATAGCTACAAACTCACTTCCAAACACCAAGTAAAAGCCTATGCAATCGATGAATCGGTGGTGAAAACACCTACTGGCAAATCAGTGACAATTTTTGAACTAGAAGGCGATGTGCCAAGCCAGTTCCAATTTTATCTTACTGATACCACTCACCATTTTATAAGAGGAGCCCTTTATTTTAGAACTGCCACCAAAAACGATTCGCTCAAACCAATTATCGATTATATCAAGATAGACATGATGCACTTAATAAATTCACTTGAATGGTCAAAAAACTAAGGTAGTACTTAAAACTAAATCGCACGAGGCAGCACAATTATTTGCTAAATTGATAAGCTCCGATATCCCATTTATCGCCACGGTTCTTGCCTTTTATGTCGTTGGTAAACTCGATCAGTTTCACTGCTTTACCAACTGCTGGGCTTAGCGAATCGAGGCTGAAATTCAAATTTCCTCCATTTTCAGACACAAATTTTGGATTAGTATTCCAAAAATTAGAAGTATCTGCAGTCAAAAGCTTGTCTGCGTGTCTTACCAAATTCTTGTTAAATATATCTGTGCTTTGCTTTGAAAACACCAGTTCAGTACCAGTATAGCCCGATCCCCAAATAATATTATTCACCAATTGAAGTGACCTTTCGCCATCTTTTATTTCCAAAGCCGCACCAAATCGTGTAAAATCGCTAAAAGTAAAGGCAAAAGTATTGTTGTAACACCGGTAATCGCCTTTCCCAGAAAGTAAGAAACCATTGTAGGCACAATTGTAAACCACACAATTCCAGGCAGTTAGGTTTACATTGTGCGCTTGCAAACCGTATCCACTCATGTTTTTAATAACCGTATTGGTAATTTTCAAATTTCCATTCAATAAATTATTAGTATCGCCTATAACTATACCATTTACCGCATTTTTTATTTCTGCATAGTCGATCATGTTATTTTTGGCCGTTGGCAAAAACTCAATTCCTTGCCAAAGGCCGGGCAAATTGCGATAGTCTGCATCTAATCTTGGGCCTTGAAAAGCTACTATTTTGCCAGAATCGCCTTTCACCTGCAAACTACCTGCTATTTTCATGCCTGCACCCTTTACAAAATACAATTTCGTGCCTTTTTCTATTGTCAGTGTTGCTTCCTTGGCTACAAATACCGTTTTTTTGATAAATTGAGCCTTTGTACTATCCCAAGTTGTATTCGATTTGATGGTATCGCCATTGTAGTAGTTGGCATTTTGCCCATACGATTCTAAGTAAACTTTTTGCTCGTTGGCATTGGTAATAAAAATAATAGAATCTGCTACCAAAAAAGGCAAAGTTTTATCGTTTTGATCGAGGGTAACGTTTGTTAAAATAAACAAACTGTCTTTGCCTCGTAAAAATAAATTATTGGTCTGATTGGTTTGCAATCCATTGATTATCAATGAAAAAAAGGAATTTTCCATTCCAGCCAATCGTATCGAAGAGATAGAAATGGCATTGTCGGAAGTGTTGTAAACTTTCAATTTTCGGCTAATCGACAGTTGCCCTGCAAACACAGTATCGAAGCTAACAGTGTCTTGATCGAACCGTAATAAAACAAATTTATCGGTTGTAATTTCTTCAATTGGTTTGCAACATTGCAACATCAATAAAAAAAGAAAGCTGGGTAATATTTTAAATAAAGTCTTCAAGAGCGGGGATGATACTGATTTGATTCTACAATAAACATAATAAATTGATTTTTACGTAATTACCTCACAAATTTGACTTCTTGCTTATCATAATAACGCAATTTGCCCTCACTTTCAATGGCTATTTTACCAGTGTCTTCCACTCCTTTTATTATTCCTACAAAATCCACTCCATTTATATTCTTAAACTCAGCCAGAATTTCAAATCTATGCAGATGAGTTAAATAATTAAATTTCAAGTAATTAAAATCAACCAAAGATTTTTGTTCCATATTAGATTCAATTGATAAAGCTAATTTTTCCAGTAATTCAGCCAAGTCAAAATCTCTTAGGTGAATATTTTTGAGCGAATTTGCATTGAGTCTGCCAAAATCTGTTTGGTTTACATTCAACCCAATTCCAATTACCGCCCAAAGCGACTTATCGGCTTTGAAAACCGTTTCTATCAATATTCCACCTATTTTATTATCTCTAAAATAAATATCATTTGGCCATTTTATCTTGTAAAATATTGATAATGAATGGTCTAAATCTTTCAACACTTTTGTTATCCCCAAACAAACTGCCATATTCAAATTGAAAATTTGTGATATATTTAGAAATGAAACATCAATTGCAATTGAAAAAGTGAGATTCTTATGCGGTTCCGAAAACCATTTATTGCCTCTTTGTCCCTTCCCAGCCGTTTGTTCATCAGTTACAACGATCATTCCATCCTCAACATTGCCCAATTTTATCAATTCCATCAATATTTCATTTGTGGAATGACAACTTGGCATATATTGGAGTTTTTTGCCAATAATTCGAGTGGTTCTAAATGGTAAAAACAAATTATTTGCGATAAAAAGGTGTAAAAAGCCTCCAAATGTAAATAAATACCTAAAACTATCTATCTATCAATTTCAGGTATTAATTTTGCTCTTTCTATCGTAGAAAAATAATAAATGGCAAAAAAGAAAACCAATATCGATGGCACTCAGTTATGTGAGCTAGTAGTGAAGGGAATGCAAGATAAGAAGGCTGAGAATATTGCTGTTATCGATTTGAAAAATATAAAAAATGCGGTGGCAGATTATTTCGTGATTTGCTCCGGCACATCCGATACCCATGCTAATTCTATTGCCGATACAGTAGAAGACGAAGTTTTTAAAGGCACAGCCCAATGGCCTTGGCACACAGAAGGTAAAGCAAACCGAGAATGGATTTTGATCGATTATGTAGACGTGGTGGCTCACGTGTTCATCAAAGAGAAAAGGCAATTTTATGGTTTGGAAGAACTATGGGGCGATGCAGAAATAAAAAGATTTGACAATTAATATTCCAACTCCTAAATAATGGCAGAAAATAAAGTAAAGCCTCAAGATACCACCAAAAATCAAGTAGCTGAAGAATCGAAACCAAAGGCTAAACGAACAGCCCCAAAATCTAAAAAAGGCAAAACAGGCAATCAGGTAGATTTTGGTGTAGATGGCAACGAAATAAAAAAAGCATTTAAGAAGGTGAATGGGCCAGAAGGATCCAACATTCAAACGTATTTGATTATTGGTTTGATGGTTTTTTTCGCCCTTATCGTGTATCTAACTCGATCTGCCTCGACTGTGGAAATAACTTCAAAGCGATTTGAAGAAATGATGGTGAGCCACGATGTGAAAGAGGTGGTGATTGTAAATGAAAAAAATGTGGAGATCACTTTGAAAGAAGAATCGCTCCAAAATAAAAAATACAGAGACGAACTCTCTGAGCGTGGACCATTTCCACTCACGCAAGGGCCACATTATCGCTTTCAAATTATATCTCCAGAGTCGTTTAAAGGCGATTTTGATAGAATAAACAAAGCTTTGCCTCGCGACAATCAAGTTGGTTACAAAATCGAGCAACGCCAAGATTTTATGCAATGGCTATTTAGCTGGGGCTTTTTCATTCTCTTGGCCGTTGGATTTTGGTACATGATGCGCAGAATGAGTGGCGGTATGTCTGGACCTGGCGGACAACTTTTCAATATTGGCAAATCCAAAGCTGCATTGTTCGACCAAGACAACAAAGTGAAAATCACTTTTAAAGATGTAGCTGGGCTCGATGAGGCGAAAGAAGAAGTAAAAGAGATTGTGGAATTTCTGAGAAGCCCAGGTAAGTTTACCAATTTGGGAGGAAAAATACCCAAAGGTGCTTTGTTGATTGGGCCTCCAGGAACAGGTAAAACATTGTTGGCCAAGGCCGTAGCAGGTGAAGCAGGTGTGCCGTTTTTCTCACTTTCTGGTTCAGATTTTGTAGAAATGTTTGTGGGTGTAGGTGCTGCTCGTGTACGCGATTTATTCCGTCAAGCAAAAGAAAAAGCACCTTGTATTGTATTTATTGATGAGATAGATGCCATTGGTCGCCACAGAGGACGTGGCATGGCTATTGGAGCAAACGATGAAAGAGAAAATACATTGAATTCTCTTTTAGTAGAGATGGATGGTTTTGGCACAGATTCTGGCGTAATCATTTTAGCTGCGACTAACCGCCCAGATGTGTTGGATACTGCTTTGATGCGTCCAGGTCGATTCGACAGACAAATCTCAATAGACAAACCAGATATTAAAGGTAGGGAGCAAATATTTAAAGTGCATGTAGGCACTTTAAAGCTTTCTGATGACGTTGATACCAGAAAATTGGCTTCGCAAACCCCAGGTTTTGCTGGAGCTGAAATTATGAATGTTTGTAATGAAGCTGCTTTGATAGCTGCTCGCTACAACAAAGAAACGATTGCAATGATCGATTTTCAAGCTGCGATAGACAGGGTAATTGGGGGATTGGAGAAAAAATCTAAAATCATTTCACCAGAAGAAAAATTGATCGTTTCTTATCATGAGGCTGGTCACGCAGTGGCTGGCTGGTTTTTAGAGCATGCCGATCCGTTGGTAAAAGTAAGTATCGTACCTCGTGGCGTTGCAGCTTTGGGTTATGCTCAGTATTTACCAAAAGAGCAATTTTTATATACGACAGAGCAACTGTTTGATGAAATGTGCATGACTTTGGGTGGCAGAGTAGCCGAAGATATTGTGTTTGGCAGAATATCTACTGGTGCTTTGAGCGATTTGGAACGCATTACCAAAATGGCCTACAGCATGGTCACTATTTATGGTATGAACGACCGAATCGGAAATGTATCGTTCTACGATTCAAAATCGACCGAATACCAGTTTAACAAGCCCTACTCTGAAGCCACAGCGCAAACAATTGATGAAGAAGTTCGCAAATTGGTTGATAAAGCATATCAGTTTACCAAAGTTTTATTAGCCGAAAAAAGAGAGCAACTTGAGATAATAGCCCAAGAATTGTTGAAAAAGGAAATTATTTTCCAGCAAGATTTAGAAACACTAATAGGCAAACGCCCTTTTGAAAAACTCACCAATTATCAACAATTTATGTGGGATACTGAAGAGGAAGAGAAAATAGCCGCAGCCAAAAAAATAGAAGATGATGCGAAAGCCGAGGAAGAACGCATAGCTGCTGAGGCTGAAAAAGACCCAGAGGCTACATTACAAGCCTAGTTTTTTAAGTAAATGTCATATCAAAAAGAGCCAACTGTCAAATTGAGAGTTGGCTTTTTTTTTGGCTGAAATAATCGATCGAATGATTTTAGTTTAGTTCACTCAACATAATCACTTAAATATTGGTATTTTTCCGTCAAGCAACCTTCGCTCGCAATGGTGGCATTCTTGATGACGGTTGACTTTTCGTTATTTATCAATTCTCCAATCACATGGCTAATGAGCTGAATTCCAAAGCTATGCGAGGCATCTCTGGCCAATTCGCAGGGCAAATTATCTACAGCCATTACCGTAATATTTTTCTCTGCTGAGAAAGGCACTTCTAAATCTTCTGAAAAAGGGTTGTAGTCATAAGCAGGATTATCGATGCTGCTCGATCGCATGGTGCTGGGTATCGAACCATTGATATCGCAAGTGATATCGCCAATTACTTTTATGCGAAAATCGTCACTTCGCATCTCAGCTTTGGTGAATAGCAAAGGTGCTTTCGGATGCCAATACGCACAAGCCAGCAGTATATCGGCCTGTTTGGCAAATTCAAAAAAATGCGATTCGTATTTTTCGGGATTTTTGTAAAAATCTTTTTTATCAAAAAATTGTGTTCCTTTTTTTACGTTGAAATGCTCTGAATGAATTTGAGTGAATACTGGCTGCGTAAATGTTTTATTTAAAAAATCGTAAATATTCACTTGTTTAATTTTCAACTGATTGAGCACTTGCATGGCACCTTCAGCTACTCTTCCACCACCTGTAAGGGCAATTTTAATGGGTTTTAATTTTGCTTTTTTGAAATAGCTGCGCATTTCTGCATAATCGAAACATAAACTTGCCGATTTTATTTCAAATTGACGGTATCGATGTCCGTACATTTTAATGGTTTCATAGGCCCCAATAATGCCCGCATAATAGCCAAAAGAGACCAATCGATTGCCTTTTTCATCTCTTATACATTCGTAATCGATCAAAGTACAGTTTTTTTCAATGATGGCTTTCAGCAATTTTTTGTTTGCTGGCTGCTTTTTGATCGTATGGGAGAAAAAAAAGTAGCTTTTTCCGTCTATCAACTCTGCAATTGGTATTTCTTTTATCCCAAAAATATAATCACAATCCGATAAATCTTCTTGCAATGGTATTTTGAGTGCTTTGTATTCTTCGTCAAGTATTATTCTTATTTTACTTGGCTGCACTACGATTTCTAATTTGGGAAACGCCTCTTTCAGCGACACACAATTTTGTGGTGTGAATGGCGTACGCTTATCTATCGGTACTTTTCCTTCTCTTATGATCCCTATTTTCATTATTGGAAAGAAATTTGGTGTTCGAGCCAACGATAATTTCTTTTCTTGTTGTGGATTACAAAATCCTATTTATCACCGTTCGACATTGCAAATATCGAATAAACTCACCTCAACTTAGCATTCTTTAAGCCTTGGTGTGTCTTTCCAAAAACAATTTCCCTTGGAACTAATATTTTTGTTCGCCCAATACGTATTGCAGTCTTATGATCGACTGGTTGTAATTTTTCAAAGCCTCGAGCGAGTTTTGCTGAATTTGAAAAGCTTGGTTTAGGTTTTGCAGGTAAATATAATAGCCAATGCTGCCCAATCGATAGCTTTCACGAGCCGATTTTATTATTTCTCTCGACTGATCGTTTCCTACCGTTTCAAAATAATTTACAGCCGTACGGTACTGTCGCAATTGGGAAAGCTCTTTCGAATATTCGCCTTTCAACTGGTAATTGTTGTAAGTCGACTGTGCCAAAGCAATTTCAACATCTTTTTTGGCAGCTCCTATTTTCGAGCCATACGTCCAATACCAAATGGGCAACGTAACACCAAACTGAAATCTGTACAGGCTGTTGCTGTAGCTCGATTGATCGAAATAGCCCAAAACCAAGCCAGGAAGCCTTCTATTTTGCTCAAGCGAAAGCTGGCTGTTGCTCGCGATTCTTTGTTTTTGATAATATTGCGTGAGAGGATTGGTGGCAAAATTGGTATCTGGCAATTGATTTACCTCATAATCTACAATCTTTACCAAATTGCCAGCAGATGTGATGCTGGTATCTTGAGGCCTACCAATTAAGATCGCCAATTGTATCTTTTCGTTTTGTAAAGCAGCCAAAGTCTGCAGCAAATTAAATTGTATTTGTTTGTAATACGCCTCTCCATTTATTTTTTCGAGGTTTGATATTTGCCCAACTCTATATCTAATGTCGTTTATTTCAATAATGTCATTAAAAATTGAATCTTGCCTTCTCAACGATTTGTATTTTTCTGCCAAATAATTAAGCGAATTAAAAGTAGTTCGCACGTTAAAAATCAGGTTGTTGGTTGTAATACCCTGCTCAGATTCTGCAATAGCCACATTATTTTTCTGTATTTTTAATTGATTTGTATATACAGTAGGGAAACTAAAACGTTGTAAAATCGCGGGTCTAAACTCATCACCGATAGGGGCTTGCATTATCACTTCCAAATTTTCAAACGTAACAGCAGCACCTTTCAATCTTTGTTGTTTTTCAATTTTCAAACCTGCTACTTTCATCTGCGGATTGTTTTGCAGGGCTTGTTCTACAGCTTCCTTCTCAGTCAATATAGTTTGAGCATTTGCTTTTATAAAAGCTACTATTAAGAAGAGTACAAGCTTTGGCAGGTTTTTATCAATCATTTTCAATAAAATAGGGTTTAACAATGATAATACTTAACAACAAAAAAACGAAATAGAACACAATAAAATTATATTTGTAGCACAAACCACCAAAGAGTGGCAACGTACGTAAAGCACAACACTAAATAGATAAAATCAAGCCAGAACAGTCTTAATTTTATCTATTTTGATAAATGCAATACTTAAATGATGGCATCTGTGATTTTTGGACTATTTGTAAAATAGCTATCAAACATACAATAATACTAATTTAATGATGTGTACCACTATTGAATTTTTCAATAGTGCATTTAATCACTCTTATCAATGTCCATTTTATGAATATACAATATTCTAAAGTTTTTGTAAACAGAGTAGTTATACTTATTACTCTAAATATTTATTTTTTCCAATTTGCCTCTGCCCAAGAAGATTTTCATTACAATTTTGATAATAGCGCGGGGAAAACTGGCTTGGGCTATACGGGTGTTCAGGCAGTGCTAAATGCCTCATTGGTACTACCAACTGCGGTATTTGCTAGGTTTATTTCAGCAGGAATCAACGGAAATATTCAACTGAAGTACATGGTAGATAGCAAATTTGCCATTGGTGGGTATGGAGGCTTCAGCTTACTAAGTGCCCGGACGCCAGTAATTGGGCAGACAAATACCCTGATACAATATGGTGCTGTGCTCGAATACTTTTTATTTCAAGGCAGTTCGCCATATTTGGGTTTTGAGGTCGGCAACAATGTATTTATAAACAACACCAGCGGCACTGCTGTAAACAGCAGCAATCAAAATTTTACCTATTCTAAATCGAGCCTAGGCATTGGCCCAAACCTTGGCTATGTAATCCAATTAAACCCCAATATGCTTTTGAATATGAACCTAAAATACAGCCATGTTTTCAATTCGCTCATCAATTCGTACGAAGTACCAAGCCAATTTTTACAATTAAATGTGGGTTTGATATTCAATTTGAGCTATCGCACCGCAGCTACTGATGAATAATTTGGTATTTGATTACTCGCTTTCTAATATAATACAGGCTGCATACAAAATTGCTAGATTTGCCGAAAACTGCAAAATATGGACATTTGAAGGTGACATGGGGGCTGGGAAAACCACCCTCATCAAACAAATCTGCACCAATTTCGAGGTGAAAGACAAAGTGAGCAGCCCTACTTTTTCTTTGGTGAATGAATACCAAACGGTCGAAAACGAAGCTATCTATCATTTCGATTTCTATCGCATAAAACACGAAATCGAGGCGCTAGATATTGGGGCTGACGAATATTTTTATTCAAATTCCTTGTGTTTGATAGAATGGGCAGAAAAAATCCCTTCATTACTCCCTAAAAGTAGAATTGAAATTGCCATTAAAGTAGTTGACGAAAACAAAAGAAATATTTTTGTAAGAAAAATAGCATAATTAAACGTAAATTGGTTTTTGCATCATAATTTTACTACACATTCGCAGTGATTTTTTGAATTCTAAGTTGGAAACAGGCAGTTAGAAATATATGAAAGGCTTTACAGAACTTGCACAAGAGCACGCCCTCTACCCAGAAGAGTCGCTACAAAAAGTAAAAACACGCTTCAAATCTTTATTTATTGGCATTCCGAGAGAAATTGAAGAGTATGAAAATAGGCTAATGCTGACGCCAGAAGGCGTGGCGCTGCTCGTAAACAACGGCCATGAAGTGTGGGTAGAATCAAAAGCAGGCGAATATTCTAAATATCCAGATCGAGAATACAGCGATGCGGGTGCGAAAATTGTGTATTCAACCAAAGAAGTATACCAAGCAGACATTATACTCAAAGTAATGCCACCTACTTTGGACGAAATAAACTATATGAAACAAGGCCAAGCGTTGTTCTCTGCATTGCAATTGGCAAAAGTATCGCAAGAATACATCGAAGCGTTGATGAAACAGCGTGTAACAGGCATTGCACTTGAGTTTTTGGAAGATAAAGTAGGCGGAAAACCAGTGGTGCGAGCCATGAGCGAAATATCTGGCAGCACCGTGATGTTGATAGCTGCCGAATATTTAAGCAGTTCAAACGATGGAAAGGGCGTAATTTTAGGCGGAATTACAGGCGTGCCACCCACCAAAGTAGTAATATTAGGGGCTGGTACAGTGGCTGAATATGCAGCCAGAACAGCTATGGGGCTTGGTGCTGAAGTGAAAATATTCGACAATCATATTTACAAATTACGTAGGCTCAAGCAAAGCCTTGGGGCTCATATTTATACATCCACGCTCGATTCCGTTACACTTTCCAACGCACTTTCTGAATGCGATGTGGCAATTGGAGCTATCAGAAGTGACGATGAACGTGCTCCATGTATCGTTACAGATGAAATGGTCTCGAAAATGCAATCAAATTCTGTCATTATCGATGTCACGATCGACCAAGGTGGCTGTTTTGAGACTTCGCACATTACCACACACAAAAAACCAGTATATAAGAAGTACGATGTCATTCACTATTGTGTGCCAAACATCGCTTCGAGGGTTTCTCGCACGGCTACTACGGCATTGAGCAATATTTTCACACCGATGTTGCTGCAAATTGCCAACAATGGCGGGTTGGAAGAAATGATATTCAATAAAGAATGGCTGATGAAAGGCGTGTACACTTACAAAGGCAGCCTTACACATGGTGCACTTGCCAAGCGGTTTGAGATGAAATACAAGGATATGAAATTGTTTATGATTTCTAGGCTGTAGAATCGACTATATCAATCTGTATTTCTGCTATAAATAAACACACTACTTTTAATTTTACCTCGATAATAGACAAAAATGCATTGCTTTAAATATTTGTCACGTCTCAAGATAAAGCCATTTACCAAAATTATCCTATATTTTCTTGTAGAAAATCAAAAAAAACACTTTTTTTAAATAATCTTATTAAATTACCAATCCAAATAACGCAACTTAACATTCATTAAAGTCCAATAATTAAATATCTATCTAAACTCTACAACACAACCAATGAAACTAATTCTTCTGTTAGCTCTTCAAATTTTCATTTCTGCAACGATACTGTCGCAAAACAAAACCTTGTTGCTGCCAATAAAATCTAACTATAAGTGGGGATATTGCGATATGAACGGCAAAGTAGTGATTGAGCCGCAATTTGACTACGCAGAAAACTTTGTATGTAAACTTGCAAAAATCAAAACAAAAGGAAAATATGGCATTTTGGATTCTACTGGACGCTTAATAATTGAACCAAAAGAGGAAGCCATCAATATCTTTTGCCCGCATTATATTTCAGTAAAAGAAGATTCGGCTTGGGGATTGGACGATGCCGATGGTAATAAACTGATCGCACCAAGATTTGATAAGATAGAATTGTGGAAAGAGGATCTATTCCTTTTGAAAAAAAACAACCTTGTTGGCCTCTTCGATGCAAAGACTAAAACTTTGATCGAGCCAGAATTTACCTCGATAAATAGGTATGGCAATTATTATTTGGTAAATAAATTGGGCAAACAAGGCGTGCTCGACAAATCTTTAAAAACACAAATACAGCCAGAATATGTAGGGCTAGAAATACTCGATAGCAGCACCGTATTGCTGAAAGAAAGAGATTTTTGGGCAGTAGTGCACTCATTTGGAGTAAATATTACCAAATTTGACTACATGGCTTTTAAAAAATTAGATGATGATTTTATAATGCTAAAAGCCAAAGTTGGAGGCTGGCACCTTTTTAGCCTAAAACTAAAAAAAATAATCACTTCCGAACCACATGAAAACTATGCTTTGCTGGATGAAAATTTAATTCTCACCACAAAATTCAATAGGCATGGCGTGCTAGACAACAACGGAAAAACAATCTTAGGCTTGTATTTCACCAATATTCACAAAAACGAAGATTTTCTTTTGGTAGAAAAAGACACCAAATGGGGCTTGGCAAGTGTAGATGGCAAATTTGTGATAGAAACGGTACATGATCGACTTTTTCCTTTCAAACAAAATGTGGCGGTATTTGAAGCACCTACGGGAAAAGGAGTAATCAATAATGCTGGAAAAATATTAGTAAGTCCGTTGTACAAAGAAATAGATATTCGCGACAATATGGCTTATTGTAAAGATGGCAACGATAAAATTACTACGGCTGCACTCGATGGAAAATCTAAAAAAAGCACAAACAGCCCAAAAATAGTAAAAACCACCTTGCCCAAAAATAATACTAAAAGTGTCCATACTTGGCTGAGAGGCAACGGCAGAAAATATGGCTTGGTTGGCCACGACACAGTATATGTGCCCTTTAATTTTGATGAAGTAGTGCAAAAAGGCGAATATGCCCTAGCTGGAATAAAAGTAGACTACCGCAACAACCCAAGAATGTACGGATTCTTAAACCAACAAAAACTCATCGATCTTGCTACTTTAAAATACGACCTTGTAAATAATAACACTGGAAAGGTATTGCATCAAGGTACTAATATTTGGTACTATAGGATAGCTGATTTTCAAACTGGCGACTATGCCAAAATGATCTACGAAGGTGGTTTACAGGCACTTATAAGCAAGCAAGGCAAAATAATGCAGGAATATTCTTTTCAGTCAAAAGAGAAAAAAATGCTGCGACAGCCCTTCAATTACATTGGTAGTTTTAGCGAAGGCATAGCCCCCTACTCTATTGGCGGCACTATGAATTATGCTGGCGATTGGGAAAGTGCTCGAACAACTGGTGGCAAATGGGGCTACGTAGACCAAGATGGAAAATTCATTTCTGATCCTAAATTTGATGAAGCAGGTCCGTTTATCAACGGCAGAGCAATCGTAAAAACAAGAGGATTGTATGGAGTAATAGATGAATTGGGCAAATATGTAATCGACCCTATTCACGCTTCAATATCTTTTTTAGAAAATTCTAACTACAAATTTTTAAAAATAGAGACAAAAAAAGACCGATTTGGGCTAATAGACACTGTAGGCAAACTGCTGACACCTATAGCATTCGACAAAATATTTCCGTACAAAGATGGCTTGGCAAGGGTAATGACAAATGGCAAATTTGGATTTATTGATGAAAATCAAAAAATGGTGGTGCCCGCCATTTACGACAATGCTCTAGATTTTTCAGAGGGAATGGCAGCCATAAGCTTAGGCAAACTTTGGGGATTTATCGACAAAGATGGAGTGCAACAAATAATACCAATGTCGCCAATGGTTGGTCGCTACAAAAATGGCATTGCTCCAGCTTCAAAAGATGGAAAAATGACTTATATTAACAAAGATGGTAGGCTTATTATTGTTCCAAAATTTGTGTTAGCAACAGAATTTTCAAACGAGCTGGCTATCGTATCTTCTGATGGCAAAAAGAAGGGTTTGATCGATACCAAAGGCAAAGAAGCTGTGCCAGAAATATACGATGACATTCAGTTTTTGAGTAAAAACGATCTTGCCAAAGTAAAGGAAGATGGCGAATGGAAATTGTTTAACCTAAAATTGAAAAAAGTAATTTCCAAAAAATCGTTTCTAGACATTGGTGAATTTAATGATGGATTGGCATTGGTAAAATCGGACAAATACTACAATTTCATAGACACTTCGGGGAAAATTATCATCAATAAAAAATTTCTATTTGCCAGTCCGTTTAGTAATGGCTTGGCTAGGGTTGGGCTAGAAATAAAGACAGGCTTTATCAATCCCAAAGGAAATACAGTAATAAATTTTTCACTCGGCAACACCACCGATTTTAACTCAAACCATGCTTTTACCCAAATTGATAATAAATTATGGGCAATATTAGACAAAAATGGCAAAATTATTACTAGTGCAATGTTTACAAATCCGAAACCCTTTTCCGATGGTTTTTCGCTGATGGGAAGTGGAAAAGAGTATTATTTTATCGACACGCTAGGGCAAAATATTTTTAAAGAAAAGTTTGAGCTAGCCTATCCGTTTGAATATAAAGTAGCTAGAGTAAAATCGACAAGATGGGGTCTTTTGAGTACAAATGGCTACCATTATGTTGAAAACAAATTTGACTATATCAGCGAATACAAAGATAAACAGGCTGTGGTGGGGCTTTATAACTCGGTGGGCATAGCCGATTTGAACGGCAGTTTTATTATCGAACCGTCATTTGACAGTGTTTATGGCATAAGCGAAACACTTTTTAGGGCAGAGCAATCAGACGCAGTCGGCTACATTAAAGACGACAGATCGTATCTTTGGGATTTAAAGAAGTAGGAAAACTTACATATCAAATTGAAATTGTACCATTGACAATTTACTTACAAGCGTATAAATGGTAATTTGAACTACAAATAGCTACTCGCATGAAGCCGATTTTGACGATAATGATTATTGATGACGAACCAGTAAATAATTTCATTTGTAGGCGCACCATCGAGCATTTCGACCCAAATATCGAGGTAATAGAATTTGAAAAAGCCAAAGACGCACTTACCTACTTTGAGGGTCAATCGAAAAAGAAAGAACAAAAGCTTCCTGACATACTATTTTTAGATTTGAACATGCCAATGATGGATGGATGGCAATTTTTGGAGCAATACAAAAACTTGATGCCCTATTTTAATAACGATATTGATCTTTTTTTACTCACTTCATCGTCATTTGAGGGTGATTTGAAGCGGGCAAGGAGTTTTCCTGTAATCTCTTATTACATTACCAAACCACTCACAATTGGCGTATTGGAAAAAATAAAACTTCATCAAGTGCCACAAGATTATTAATTATTGAAAATAAAAAACTCCTCTTGCGAGGAGTTTTTTATGCTATTGAACTAATAATAGGTGTCTAATCTGCCACTCGTTTCAATATTTCGCTGTACGCATCTATTCGCCTATCTCTCAAAAAAGGCCAATGCGTGCGAGTATTGTCGATATGAGCCAAATCTATTGCTTGAATTCTGAATTGCTCAGTTTCAGAATCTGTAACGGTGAGCATTTTTCCCATCGGGTCGGCCACAAAACTATTTCCCCAAAAAGTAAGATCTTGCTCTGTACCAACCCGATTTACGGAGCAGACGTAGCAACCGTTGGCGATGGCATGGCTTCGTTGAATGGTACGCCAAGCATCTAGCTGACCAGCTTGTATTTCCTTTGGCTCTTTGCTGTCCCACCCAATGGCGGTAGGATAAAAAAGAACTTGTGCTCCTTTTAGAGCAGTAATACGTGCGGCTTCTGGATACCATTGATCCCAGCAAATGAGTGTGCCAATGGTCGCATATCGGGTTTTGAAAGTTTTGAAGCCCAGATCGCCAGGTGTAAAATAAAATTTTTCATCGAAGCCTGGGTCTTGAGGAATGTGCATTTTTCGGTAAATTCCTGAAATAGAGCCATCCGCATCTATTACCACTACGGTATTGTGGTACACACCATCCATCCGTTTTTCAAAGATTGGAACAATTATAACTACTTTGTGCTCTTTGGCAATTTGTGAATAAATAGCGGTGCTTGGCCCAGGAATGGTTTCTGCCAACTTAAACTGCTCATAATCTTGGCCTTGACAGAAATACAAAGTGTTGTGCATTTCTTGATGGCATATAATTTGAGCCCCAGCTTTTGCTGCACTGATGGTGTATTGAGCCGATTTTTCCAAATTGCCACCCACATCGGCCGAACAAGCCGTCTGTATCAAACCAAGGTTTACAATATTTGACATATTTTTTATTTTATAGGTTTTAACAATAGCTATGTCGAAAACGGTGCCAACTAAAAAATGTAAAATTAGAAGGAATGTCTTTAGTTGCAAACCAAAGTATGCATTTAATCTGGTTGGGAAAACACCCAATTACCGAATTCGAGTTTGTAAATAATTCGTAAAAAAAATTGCCTTTGGCTAAAGCCAAAGGCAATTTAAAAAAATTTTAAAAAAGTTAGTTAAATTAATTTGGCATTACTACCATATCAATTACGTGAATTACGCCATTGCTCCCTTTCAAATCGGTGGCAGTAACCATCGATTTTCCTCCTTTTGCGTCTGTTAATATCACTTTTCCATTTTCAATAGTTACTGTCAAGTCACCGCCTTGTACTGTTTTCACAACTGCTTTTCCATTGCCAGCTTTTACAGCGGCCATTACATCGCTTGCCATCAAATTTCCAGCTATCACGTGGTAAGTCAATATCTTAGCTAACGTAGCTTTGTTTTCAGTTTTCAATAAATTATCAACTGCTCCAGCTGGTAGTTTGTCGAAGGCAGCATTAGTTGGTGCAAAAACTGTAAACGGACCTTTTCCTTTAAGTGTGGTCACTAAATCTGCTGCCTTTACTGCCGCCACAAGCGTAGTGTGGTCTGTTGAACCCATAGCCACATCAACCACATCCTTAGATTGTGCCATTGCAAAACTTGAAGCAGCAACCGCCACTGCTAAAATCGAAAATTTCAATACTTTATTCATTTTTGGTTTGTTTTAAGGTGTAACAATGTGACTATAACTATGCTCTTGTATTATTGTTTGGAAAAATTAATTTTTTTATGCTATTTAAATGACGTGTATCTCAGTTTAGCTAAAGAGAATACTAGTCAATTACCGTTGGCTTTAGCAAACGAACCACTTATTTGATCCAATTCACAGATTCAGTCATTACTTTGTCAGAATTAGTTCCTATTTGAATTTTGAATTCGCCAGATTCCCAATCATACTTTAAATCGCTATTGTAAAACTTCAAATCTTCGTTGGTAATATTGAAGCTAACTATTTTACTTTCGCCTGCTTTCAATTGTATTTTTTGAAACCCCTTCAGTTCCTTCACAGCTCTTGAAATACTAGCTACAGGATCTTGGATATACAATTGTACTATTTCTTCACCAGCATATTTGCCTGAGTTTGTGATAGTTACACTTGCTGTTAATGTTTGAGTGCCTTTCAATTCTTTTGCATTCAATTTAAAGTTAGAATAGTCGAATTGGGTAAAACTCAATCCAAATCCAAAAGGATATAACGGGTCGTTTGGAATGTCGAGGTATTTCGATTTGTATTTATCGTTCAAATTGGCATTGGCTGGTCTGCCTGTATTTTTATGATTGTAATACAAAGGTATCTGCCCAACATTCCGCGGAAAGGTGGTAGTAAGTTTTCCTGCAGGATTGTATTTTCCAAAAAGCACATCAGCTATGGCATTTCCTCCCTCAGTGCCACTTGCCCAAGTTTCCAAAATCGCATCGCAATGCTGATTTTCCCATTCCAAAGTCATTGGGCGACCATTCATTAAGACAAGCACTAGGGGTTTGCCTAGTTTTTTGAGTTCTTTCAATAACTTTAATTGACTGTCAGGCAATCCTATATTCGATCTGCTTGCAGCTTCGCCCGACATACTTTGACATTCTCCCAAAACAGCTACAATTACATCCGCTTCTTTCGCAACTTCCAATGCTTGCTTCAACAGCTCATCAGGTGTTTTTTTATCAATAGTTACGAATTCAATGCCCGAAATATTTAGACGACTCAACATAAATGTATCATCTACGATATTCGCTCCTTTTGCATAAAGTATACTTGCGCTGTCTCTAGCTGCATTTTTCATTCCTTCTACTACCGAAACGGCATCATTGGCATTCCCAGCTACAACCCAAGTGCCAATAATGTCCTTTTTATTTTCTGCCAATGGGCCAATCAAAGCTATTTTTCCTCTTTTTTTCAGGGGCAATGTTTGATTGTCATTTTTGAGCAACACAAACGATTTTGTAGCGGCCTCTCTGGCAGCCAATCTATTGGCTGGCGTAAGAATATCTTTTGCTGCTCTGGCTTTGTCGATGTATTTATAGGGATTGTCAAATAAGCCCAGTTTGTATTTAGCTTCCAAAATGCGCAAACAAGCCTTATCTATCTCATTTTCAGATACCTTGCCTTCTTGAACAGATTGCTTTAAAGTGGTATAAAATCCTTCACCTACCATGTCCATATCGGTTCCGGCATTTAAAGCCAAGGCAGAAACTTCTTTCAAATTACCCAATCCATGCTCTGACATTTCGTTTATGGCGGTATAATCTGTAACTACAAAACCATCAAATCCCCATTCATTGCGAAGCAAAGTAGTTAAAAGCCATTTGTTTCCCGAAGAGGGCAATTCATCAACCACATTGAAAGAAGTCATGGCACTCGCAGCTCCTGCTTCAACGGCAGCTTTGTAAGGTGGAAAATAATATTGATACATATTTAATCGGCTCATATCCACCGTGTTATAATCTCTGCCCGCCTCTACCGCACCGTACAAAGCAAAATGCTTTACACACGACATAATATTGTAATTTTCTTTCAGATTATCACCCTGATAACCGAGCACCATGGCTCTTGCAATTTGCGAGCCTAAATAAGGATCTTCACCCGAACCCTCTGAAATTCTTCCCCAACGTGCATCTCTTGCAATATCAACCATGGGCGAAAATGTCCAGTTTATGCCATCAGCACTGGCTTCTTTGGCTGCAATTTGTGCGCTTTTCTTTATTAGTTCCAAGTCCCATGAACAAGATTGGGCAAGCGGAATGGGAAAAATGGTTCTGTGTCCATGAATGACATCGAGGCCAAAAATCAAAGGAATATGCAATCTCGATTTCCTAACGGCCAATTTCTGGTGTTTGCGAACCGCTTCTACTGTATACATATTAAAGAGGCCACCAACTTCACCTTTGGCAATTTTTTCTTCCACCCCAGCACTAAGCACAGGACCGGTGACAGCCCAACCCGAAGAAAGAAGATTGAGTTGGCCTATTTTCTCTTCTAGGGTCATTTTGCTTAAAAGCAACGTGGCTTTGGCTTTATAGTCGGCTGGCTGTGCCAATATTGCCCAAGAAATCGGCATTAAAAATAAGATTTTCCAAGTTTTTATCATGACAATCGTCTTAAATAGTGGGAAATGAAAAAGGGACTAATTTAGTGCTATAAAAGTCAAAATTGATGTTTAGCATTCCTAATCGTTTGCCACATCTAAACTACATCAAAATACATCAAAACCACATCTAAAGGTGCTTTTTAATTACTAAAAAAGATTGGATGTAGAATAATAATAATAATCGATTGAATCGCACAGATTGTTGAAACCGCAAACACCACCCTAAGCAAATCCTGCTCCGATTTTGCAAAATCTAAAGGGACGGAACTCATAAGAATCCAAATTTTTGATTCTCAATGGTGGACGATACTGTCATTTGGGCTTCTGGCCCGCAGCAATATTATTACTTCGCAAGCAACTTAGGCACTATCGCTTCAAGTATTTCATCTGCCCACAAACCATATTGCTCGCCCGAAGGGTGCAGCCCATCGTTTGCTACGTAGCTAGGCATTTCGATTCCTTTTCTTGAAATGGCCGTAACATCTACATAGCTAACCCCTGAAAATGAGGAGGTTATATCTTTGTTGGCAGCATTGAAGCTGTTTATTTCTGTTGATATTTTAGTTGGATTGCTATTTTTTCCAAAAGGTGTGAAAGCGTAATCTGGAATAGAGACTACAATCACTCTCTCGGGTGCGTTGTTCGCAAACTTGATAGCAATTTTCAACAAGGAAGTAAACTCACTTTTGTAATTGTCGATAGATTTGCCTTGGTATTGATTATTTACTCCGATAAGCAGAAAAACAAAATCATACTTGTTTGTGTCGCCCTCGACACCAATCGCATTGGTAAGATTGGTGGTTGTCCAGCCTGTTTGGGCTATTATTTTTGGTTCGGAGCAGGCATATCCCAAATCGTTCAATTTTTTCACCACCTGATTTGGGTATCTTTCTTCTTTGCTCACATTTTGCCCAATAGTATAGCTGTCGCCCAAAGCCAATATTCGGTGGTTGTAGCCCAACAATGTGCCAGATATGGTAGCTGTCGTATTTTCGGTATTGGATGCTTTCTCTAGTATTACAGGTTCAGGATTTTTATCAGTACAGCGAGAATAAGCGAACAAAAAAATCAATATGATCGCAATTAGTTTGAGTCGCATGGTGTGTACACATAAATCAAAGCCAAATGTTTCATTTCAAATTTATTCTTCAGCAATCAATATTATTTTGTCTTCATTGCCAAATATTACTTTTTCAGATTTGTTTGGGTTCAATTTTATGCCGTAAAGTTTAGCATGATCGTCTGAGAGGCTATTAATACGATAGCCGATAGGTATTTCTCTTTTCGAAAGTGCCACTTCCGATATTTGGTAAAAATCGGTAGGCTCGCCAGCAAAAGCGTAGTTACTGGCAGGTTTTAGATACACTTCGTAGCCAGTGGCGTCAAATAGTTCTTCAAAAATATGGCTTAGCTCATTATTTTCGGAAAGTTGGGCAAGCACGAGCGAAATTATTTGATCGGAAATAATAAAATCATCTGCTTTTGAAATATCTGCCAGTGCACGGTTTTTCATGTCCAAGATTTCACTCACAATATTGAAACGTTTGTTGTATTTTTCGCCAATGTCACGAATGTGCATCAAGGTTATAAGCGTAATGGCATCCGCCTCTTGCATTCCATAAATATCAGAATAGCTTACGATGATGATGTAATTGTAGTATTCAAGATCGAGTTCATTTAAAATCGAACGATCGTTGATATCGCCTTTTTTGTATTTTATCGTTTGGTTTTTGATTTTGGGCCTCAACTCTTCAATATGCTCTTCCAAGCCATCGTCTTCTGCCAATACGTACACCTCCGAGCCTTCTAACACATAGTTATCAAGCTCTTTTATAATAACTTTAGTATTTCGATTCCAGCCCAAAATTAAGGTTTTTTGCATGCCCTTTGCCGAGCCTATTTTTACCAAAAGCTCGCTTGGAACTGGTTTTGGCGTATATTTCACGTTTTTTGCGTACTCAAGCTCGGTATCATCTTCGGCAATCAACACCAATTTATCGCCAATGGCTATCACTTCATCAAGTGGGGGATTTAATACTATTTTCCCATCGGTTTTTTGCACACCAATAATGGTGACATCTTCGTAAGCAAAACAAATTTCTTTGAAAGTATGACCAGCACTATTTTTGACTGGCAACATGTATATTTCTACATTTGAATAGTCAATCAAATCATTGTATATTAAACTTAGGCCAGATTGTCGGCTTGTTTGCAC